>DATLFF010000043.1:0-2668 GCA_035524915.1 Gemmatimonadota bacterium
GACGCGAGCCGGGCGCGGCGCGCCTCCTCGGAGGCGAGCGGCTCGGACCACGCGGTGAACCCGGCCACGCGGCCGTCGGGGAAGACGATCGCGTCGGAGTATCCGGTGTGATCGACGGCGGCGACCACGTACCCGTGGCTCGCCAGCTCCTCGAAGAAGGTCTGGTACATCGCGGCCGGCCAGCTCATTCCGTGGCTGAAGAGGAGGAGCGGCCACGGCCCTTCACGGGCGGCGAGCGGGACGTCCTGGCGGGCGTGGGTCCCGACGTGCCGCTCGAACCCTTCGAGGAAGCCGTGACGCTCGACCCACGTGGCGGCGGTCGAGCGATCCATGTAGGCGATCGGATCTCCTTCGGCGCTGGACGCCGGGTACCAGTACCGGAACCGAAGGACGCGCGGGCTGCCGGAGTCGGGGCCGAGGCGCTCGATCCGCGCGGTGTCGACGACCACCTCGACCCGCGTTCCGATCGCGTGCGGGCCGGTCGGTGTGGGGAGCGAGACGTCCGGGTACTCCTGAGCGAACGCCGGGCCCATGGCCAGGAGCGCCGACAGGAGCGCGGCCGCGATCGGGAAGCGAAGGCTCATGACGCCCCCGGGATCCGGACCGAGAGGCCGCCGGGATTGCAGCCGGGAACGGGAACCACGCGAACCTCGAGGTCGCGGTCGCCGCGACGGACCCAGAGCACGGCCGCCACGCCGGGCTCCAGGTTGGCGAGTCGCCGGCCGCCGGACGGGGAGGTGATCAGGATCCCGTCGACGGCCACCAGGACGTCTCCCTCGCGGAGCGTGCGGGCGGAGGGGCCGTCGGGATCGAGACGGTCGATCCGGGGCTCGGTCGTGAAGACGTGGGTCAGACCGAGCTCGTTCCTGGTCCAGATCTCGCACGCTCCCCCCACGCAGCGGTAGCGCTCGATCCCGAGGTCGCCGGTCTCCGGCCGCCCCTCGGGGCACGCCGATTGGGCGTCCGCGTCCCCGCCGGGCACGATCGCGGCGGCCAGCGCGGCAACCAGGAGGAGGCGTTTCATCTCGCTTCCTCGGATGGCGGACGATCGCTGGCCAGGGCGAGGATCCCGCGCGCGGTCGCGTCCTCGGGGTGGAGCCGCGCGAGCTCGAAGGCGGCGCCATGCACGGCCGCCAGCGCGACCTCCCGCGCCTGCCAGACCGCGCCGGGGGCGGAGTCCGCCGCGACCGCGCGGAACCGCGCCACCGCCTCCACGTACGCCGTTCCCGTCCGCTGGACCTCGGCGGCAGCGGCCAGCGGGTCGCTCGCCACGGCGCGCGCGGGGCCTCCGGAGTCCGGCCGCAGGGCGTAGCCGCCGAGGGCGCCGAGGAGAAAGATCGCGGCCGCCGCCGCGGCCGGGAGCGCGATCCGGCGGCGCGCCGATCGACGCGCGGAGACGGACTCGGTCGCGAGGCGCGCCCGCAGGGCCGGCCAGAGGTCGCGGGCGGGATCGAGTGCGTCGGGGAGAGTCGCCACCCGCTCCGAGAGCGGACGGTCGCGCTCGAGCCGGTGGCGGCAGGCGTCGCACGCGGCCAGGTGCTCGCGCGCTGCCGGGTCCGGCTCGACGCCGGGCGCCAGCAGGTCGAGGAATTCCTCGTCGGTCAGATGGCGGTTCATCGTTCCAGCACCTCCTTGAGTTTCTCACGCGCTCGGAAGACCTGGGATTGCACGGTTCCCGTCGCCACGCCCATCCGTTCCGCGATCTCCCGGCAGCGGTACCCCTCCACCGCGTGGAGGAGGAACATCCGGCGCTGGCCGTCCGGCAACGCGGCGATCGCGCGCTCGAGATCGACGGCCTCCGCGTGTCGCGGCTCCGTCGCGACCGGCTGATCTTCGACCGCCGTTCGCTCCCGCTCCTCCCGGCGCCGGCCGCGGCGAGCGCCGTCGAGCGCGGTGCGCACCGCGATCGAGTGGATCCACGTCCCGAGGGCGCTCTCGCCGCGAAAGTCGGGCAGCGCCCGCCAGACCCGGACGAAGACCTCCTGCAGGAGCTCCTCGGCACGGTCCGTGTCGCGCTCCCAGCGCGAGGCGAAGGCCCAGACGCGCCGGTGATGGTCCCGATACACGGCCTCGAAGGCCGGCAGGTCACGCCGCCCGGAGCGGCGGCTCGACTCTCCTGACGTCAGCGGAACCTCCCCGGTCGGATTCGCCCTTCAACCCATGAGTCTCCGCCCGGTGCGGCATTGTTGCACGCGACCGAACCTCGCGGCAGACATGGAGAGCGGCTTCTCGGGGGAGTTCCGCTCGACCCGGAGTGGACGGGGAGATGCTGTCACCCCAGATCGATGGCGGAGCGCTCGATAGACTCGATCTTCAGTCGGGAACGGCCCTGTGATCCAAATCCGAATGAACGCGCACTGGATCAAGAGCTGAACGGTGCCCGCTCAAATCGGTTCCCTCCCAGGAAGTGATACTCGAGCGACCCGGCCCCCGAGTCCGATCGAGAACCCATCGAGTCACCATCGACCAGACGTCAGGCGCGATCCGATCCAGAGCGTCGGCAGACGCTCTGGATGTCGCGGTCCGGAGCACATGATCAGCGTCTGGGACGACGCTGAGCGTGTAGTCGGGGTTGTCTGCGGCGTCGAGGGCGACCTCGAAGATCGAGCGGTGGACCTCCGGGTCGACGTTCACGTCGTGCTCTCCCCACAGCGCCAGCACCGGCTCC
>DATLFF010000044.1:0-25089 GCA_035524915.1 Gemmatimonadota bacterium
CGGGAAGAACCCGCCACCGTCGCCTGAAGGGAGCTGGCGTTTGACGCCGTCCGGCGTGGCCGGATAGTGTAGCGTGGGGTTTGTGGAGTTCCTCGCTATGGGAGGTGGGAGATGACGTCACGGGTTCTCCGGGAGGCGGCGCGCCTCCCCCGCTCGGTGGTCGCTCTGCTGGTCGCGGCGGCGTGCGCCGGCGCGAGCGCGGGCGCCGGCGAGCTCGACGCCGAGATGGAGGAGTTCTACGCCGCCTGGGAGACCGAGGTCGCTGACGCGATGAGGGAGCTGGACTCGGGGGACCGGCAGGTTTTCCGCGGAATCTGGCCGCGGGCCGAGTTCGAGGGGGCAACCGCCGACGTGCTCGCGGTCCTGAGGACCGAGCCGTCGCTTCGCCCCACGGTCGTCCGGCTCGAGCGTTTCCTCCAGTTCGGCGGCAGCAACCGCGTGCGCGAACAGCTGCGGAACGAGTCCGTGGACCGCCGGCTCTGGCGGATCCTGATCGACACCGTGAACCGCGAGCTGGCGGGGCGATGATCCGGCGGGCCCTGCTGGCGGCCGCCCTGCCGGCGCTCGTGGCGAGCCCGATCCTGGCGCAGGACGCTCCCGTACCGCCCGACCGCGACCCCCGCGTGGCCGCGCTGGTCGAGGCGGTGTCGGCCGAGCGGATCGAGGCCGACGTCCGGACCCTCGCCGGATTCGGCACCCGGCACACGCTCTCCGACACGCTCTCCGACACGCGCGGGATCGGCGCCGCGCGGCGCTGGATCCACGCCGAGTTCGAGCGGATCTCCGCCGCCTGCGGGGGCTGCCTGGAGGTGTCCTACCAGCACGCGATGGTGGCCGGCGAGTCGCGGATTCCGGACTCCACCTGGGTGGTGAGCGTGGTCGCGGTGCTCCGTGGGCGGACCGACCCCGACCGCTACGTGATCATGACCGGCGACATCGACTCGCGGATCTCGGACGCCATGGACGCCACCAGCGACTCCCCCGGCGCCAACGACAACGCCAGCGGGATGGCCGGCGTGCTCGAGGCGGCCCGGGTGATCACTTCCGGGCCCCGCGACTACGCAGCCTCGATCGCCTTCGGCGGGCTCTCCGGCGAGGAGCAGGGCCTCTACGGCGGCCGTCACATGGCCGAGGTGGCGGGCGCCGAGGGCTGGCGCCTCGAGGCCGTGCTCAACAACGACATGATCGGCAACATCCAGGGCGAGAACGGGATCGTCGACAACACGACGGCCCGCGTGTTCTCGGAGAGCCCGGCGGCGAACACCACTCCCGAAGAGCTCCGCCGCATGCGGTTCTTCGGCGGCGAGGTCGACAGCCCCTCGCGCCAGGTCGCCCGCTACGTGGACCGGATCGCCGACGAGTACCTGCGGAACCTGGATGTCCGAATGATCTACCGTCTCGACCGCTTCGGCCGCGGCGGCCACCACCGGCCGTTCAACGACGCCGGCTTCCCGGCGGTGCGCATCATGGAGACGAACGAGGACTACCGCCGCCAGCACCAGGACCTGCGGGTCGAGGACGGGGTCGAATACGGCGACGTGGTGGAGGAAGTGGAGTTCGACTACGCGGCGAAGCTCACAGGACTGAACGTGGCGACTCTCGCCGCCCTGGCCCGGGCCCCGGCGCCCCCGGGGGACGTCACGATCGCCGGGGCGGTCGAGCCGTCGGCACGGCTCGCCTGGAGCGCGGTCGACGATCCGAATCTCGCCGGGTACAAGGTCTACTGGCGGGACACCACCTCCCCCACGTGGGACCACTGGCGCTGGGTCGGCCGCGCGACCGAGGCGACCATGGACGGGCTGGTGGTGGACAACTGGCTCTTCGGCGTCGCCGCGGCAGGGACGAACGGCACCGAGAGCCCGGTCGTCTTCCCCTCCCCCGCCCGGTAGGGGTTTTCGACGCCGGACCCGGCCATTCTGGTACGTTTGACACGAAATGGTACGAGGTGTTCGCGAGTTTCCGTTGACTTCTGTCCCCGATTAGTGTTGTATCTTAGGGTTACGGTGACAAGTTCAAGCGGCTCCCTCCCCGTGGGGAGCCGAACGGACCGGCGAGGGGACGTCCGGCGGACGCGAAATCCCGCCGACGCGCCAGGGCCGCCACGCTTCCCCGAATCCACCAGCCATTGAGCACGAACCTGGAACACAAGCGAGGTGTTCATGGACTTCGTCAGTTTGTGGGTGAAGAGATCACCCGTTCACATCCCCTTCATGGTGGCGGCGCTCGCGCTGCCGCTCCTTCTGGGCCTCGCCTCTCCCGACTCCGCGTCGGCGCAGGGGGCGATACAGGGGTACGTCACCCAGACCGGGGGCCTGCCGATCGTCGGCGCCCAGGTCCAGATCGTCAACAGTGACCAGGGTGCGGTCACGGACGGCGACGGCTTCTATCGCATAGACGGCGCGGCGGCCGGCGAGCGCTCGGTGCGCGTCGTCTATCTGGGCTCGCGCGAGGAGACCCGCACGGTCACCGTCGTGTCGGGAGGCACGGCGGCCGCCAACTTCCGGCTGACCTCGGTGCCGATCGACGCCGACGCGATCGTCGTCACCGGCACGGCCGGAAACGTGCAGCGTCGGAGCATCGGGAACGCGCTGACCGACATCAACGTCGAGGAGGTCCTCGAAAAGGCCCCGGTCACGAACCTGGCCGACCTGCTCCAGGGCCGGGCCGCCGGAGCGTACGTCCTGCAGCCGAGCGGCACGGCCGGCACGGGCGCGAACATCCGCCTGCGCGGGATCTCGTCGATCACTCAGGACAACCAGCCCCTGATCTACGTCGACGGCGTCCGGGTCGACAACGACGCCACCGCGGCCGGCGGCTTCACGGTCGGCGGCCAGCTGCCCTCGCGGCTGAACGACATCCCGCCCGAGGACATCGAGTCGATCGAGATCATCAAGGGCCCGGCCGCGGCCACCCTCTACGGCACCGAGGCCTCGGCCGGCGTGATCCAGATCATCACGAAGAAGGGTCGGGCCGGAGAAACCCGGTACAACGTCCGGGCGAGCTACGGCACGGTCGGCCTGGGCCATCAGGACTTCCCCGAGAACTTCGCGGCCCTCGGTCCCCTCGGTGGCCTCACGCCCGAGCAGCGCCTGGCCAACATCCAGGCCCTGAACCCGCGCGGGCTGCGGGTAGAGAAGACGCTGGCGGACGGGCGGATCCTCCTGGCTCAGAACCCGATCGAGAACATCATCCAGGACGGGAGCTACCACGACTACACCGCCAGCATGAGCGGCGGGCGGGACAACTTCTCGTTCTACGCGTCGGGGTCCTACAACGAAGAGAAAGGCCCCATGCCGGCCAACACCGTCAACAAGGTGGGCGGCCGGGCGAACTTCCAGTGGTCGCCGAGCGAGGCGTTCGACATCGCGGTGAGCAGCGGCTACACGAACAACGACATCCGCCTGCCGAACAACGACAACAACATCTTCGGCTACTGGGGCAACGCGCTCCTCGCGCGGCCGGACCGGATCCGCCAGACCGCGACCAACTTCTTCGAGTTCGGCGAGCCCTTCACGCCGGTCGAGGTGGTGGACGCGCTCGAGTCGCACTTCACGAACGACCGCTTCACGGGGAGCGTGGTGGCGAACCTCAACCCGCGGTCGTGGTGGCGGAACAAGGCCACGTTCGGGGTCGACCTGAACGCGGAGGAGAACTTCCAGTTCATCCCGTTCGGGGTGATCTTCAACCTGTCCCCGCAGGGTGAGAAGTTCAATCATCGCCAGACCGTGGTGAGCGTGTCGTTCGACGGGAACAGCACCGTCAGCTACGACCTGACCAACTCGATCCGGAGCAACACCTCGGTCGGCGGACAGATCCTGAACCAGAACACCGACATCGTCGAGGCGTTCGGCGAGAACTTCCCGGCGCCCGGTGTCTCCACCGTCTCGGCCGCCGGCACGACTGAGGGGTTCGAGAGCCGCTCGGAGACCACCACCGTCGGGGTCTACTTCCAGGAGCAGATCGCCTGGCAGAACCGGTTGTTCCTGACCGGAGCGGTCCGGTTCGACGACAATAGCGCCTTCGGCGAGAATTTCGACTTCGAGACCTACCCCAAGGTGAGCGCGGCGTGGGTGATCAGCGAGGAGCCGTTCTTCAACCTCGGCTTCGTCGACCAGTTGAAGCTCCGGGCCGCGTACGGCTTCGCCGGCAAGCAGCCGGCGGCCTTCTCGGCCGACCGCGACTTCAACCCGGTCTCGATCCGGGGCGGGATCCCGACGATCACGCCCGGCTCGGTCGGCAACCCCGAGCTGGGCCCGGAGCGGAGCAGCGAGCTCGAGCTGGGCTTCGACGCCTCGGTCTGGAACGACCGCGTGGGGATCGAGCTCACGTACTACGACAAGGTGACCGAGGACGCCCTCGTCGGGAAGCTCAACATCCCGTCGCTCGGCTTCCCCGGCACGCAGATCTCCAACATCGGCGAGGTCCAGAACAGCGGCTGGGAGCTCGGCATCACCGGACTCCTCCTGGACACCGACATCGTCGACTACGACGTCACGCTGACCCTGGCCACGAACGACAACGAGGTCACGAGCCTGGGCGGCGAGCCCGGCTTCCCCTTCGGCTTCGAGCAGCGGATCGAAGAGGGGTTCCCGGTGGACGGCTACTGGAGCAGGGTGATCATCGGCCACACCGACGAGGGGCGGGTGATCCTCTCCGACGACCAGGAGTTCATCGGCCGGGCGAGCCCGGACTTCTGGGGATCCTTCGGCAGCACGGTGACGCTGTGGGACAACCTGCAGCTCTACGCGCTCCTCGACTGGCAGAGGGGACACCTGACCCACAACCTCACGTACCCCTTCCGGCTCCAGTTCGCGAGCGCCCGCGAGCGGTGGGATCCGGACTTCATCGACCCGATAGACCTGGCCAACCTGCTGACGTTCGTCGGCAACGGCGAGCCGCTCCCCTGGCTCGAGACCGGGAACTTCACGAAGCTGCGCGAGGTCTCGGCGACCTACACGCTGCCCATCGAATACGCCTCGCGCGTAGGGGCCCGGCGGGTGGCGTTGACGGTCAGCGGCCGGAACCTGAAGACCTGGACCGACTACTCCGGCGTCGACCCGGAGATCAACGTGTTCGGTCCGGCGGACTTCTCGCGTAGCGACTTCCTGTCCGTGCCGCAGTCGCGGCGATTCATCTTCACCGTTGACCTGTCCTACTAGGAGGGGCCGATGACCCGAATCAATCGGATATTCGCGACGCTCCTCCTGGCGGCGTTCGCCTTCGCGGGGACGGCCTGCGACTCGCTGCTGCAGGTGAGCAACCCCGGCGCGGTGGGCGAGGACGCCCTCCAGAGCGAGGAGGCCCTCACGGTGGTAGTCGACGGCGTGTACGGCGACCTGCAGGACGCGCTGGACGAGGTGGTCGAGTTCGCGGCGCTCATGACCGACGAGCTGGCCCACAGCGGGTCCTTCCCGTCGTACGCCCAGATCGACGACCGGGAGATCGTCAACAACAACGTCGAGATCATCGACCTCTTCCAGGAGATCGCGACCGCGCGCTTCTCGGCGGACCAGGCCGCCGCCCTGATTCGCGCCGTCCTCGGCCCTGCTGCGGAGAGCGACGCTCGGCTCGCCGAGGCGCTGAACTACGGCGGCTACGCCCGGATCTTCTACGCGGACAACTTCTGCCAGGCCACGATCGATGGCGGCCCGGCGCTCTCGCCGGCCGAGCTGTACGGCCAGGCCGAGGACCTCTTCACCGAAGCGATCGCGGTGGCCACGGCCGCCGGCGACGCCGAGATGGAGAACCTGGCCCGGGTCGGGCGCGCGCGGGCGCGGCTGAACCTCGGTGACAACGGCGGAGCGCTGTCGGACGCGCAGGCGGTGCCGGCGGGATTCGAGTTCTTCATCGAGTTCTCGGACAACTCAGCCCGCGAAACGAACGAGGTCTGGATCTTCACCGTCTCGCGCAACGAGATGAGCATCGGCGAGCCGTTCTGGAACCATCCGGGGATCGAGCAGTGCTCGGTTCATCCGGCGTCCACGGTCGGTCCCTGTCCCTTCAACATCACCGGGCCGTTCGGACCGGACAACGAGACGCCCCTGTTCGTCCCGCTCAAGTACGGCGACGTCCAGTCGAACGGCGGGGCGGACATCCGTCTCGCCAGCGGCGAGGAGGCGGCCCTGATCGCGGCCGAGGCGGCGGGCCAGGACGTGAGCGAGGAACGGTCCATCACGCTGTTCCTCGAAGGCCACCGTCTGGCCGACATGCGCCGGAACGGCGACGCCTTCCTGGCGGGCGGCGACTCCTGCTTCCCGATCCCGGACCGCGAGGTGGACACGAACCCCAACCTGTAGGGATCTTCCCTACTGAGCTCGACGACGGGCCGCCGGTTTCGTGCCGGCGGCCCGGTCGTCGTTTGGGGGCTTGGTCGGGGTGGGGGTGGGGTCAGCGGGGGCCGCTCCCCTCGGAGTCCCCACCAGCGGAACGCTCCCACCGTTTCTCAGGTAAGAAAGAGTCGCGCCGCCCCCTCCTCAACGCTCGGCCGGCCGTTGCGTTTCGTACTCCTCCGCCGACAGCGGGACGTGGCTCACCGCCTGGGCGATCGCCACCTCCCCGGTCGGGATGTCCGAGCCCGCTGGCCACAGATGGAAGATCAGCCCGTCGGTGGTCGCCACCAGCTCGGCCAGCTTCGCCGCCTCGGCCTCCGGCATGTCGTGGATCTGCACCCGGCCGCTGGCGATCTCGACCGCGTGGTCGTGCCACGCGCGGTTCCACTCCTCCCGCGGGATTCGGTTCCGGGTGATCGACTTGGCCACGATGTACTCGACCTCGGTCATCGGGGCGTCGGGATCGGTCGTCTCGAACAGGATGCACTGGATCACGGGCTCGGGGGAGATGGGCTTGCAGTAGTGGTGGAACGGCCCCATCACCTCCCCGTGGACGACGTGGGGGGCGGTGACGTGGACGTCGTAGCCCTGAGCCGGGCCGGGCGTCTGGGCCCGGGCCGGGATGGCCGCTAGGAGAGCGGCGAGGGCGAAGGAACCGATCGAAGGGCGCATGGAAGGCCTCCTGGGGGTGGAATCGCGGTTTGGACGGCGCTTGATCTGCCTGCCGGATCGCGGCTATCCTATCCGAAGGTCCTCAACGGAATCGCACCCCTTCCTCCACGGACTGTCAACGCGCATGGGCTTCCGTCTCCAGCTGCTGGGCGGCGCGATCCTCTCCGACGGCGACGCGCCGATCGGGGGCGCGGTCGCGCGCCGCCACCCGCTGGCCCTGCTGGCCCTGCTGGGCACCGCCCGCGGGCGCCCCCTCACCCGTGACAAGCTGATCGCGCTCCTCTGGCCCGAGGCCGATCCGGCTCGCGCGCGCCACTCGCTCTCGAACCTGCTCCACGTGATCCGGCGGGAGGTCCACGAGGCGGCGGTCCGGACGGCCGGGGACGAGCTCCGGCTCGACCTGGAGATCGTGGGCTGCGACGCCGACCGCTTTCAGGCGGCGCTGGAGGTCGGAGAGGCGGAGCGGGCCATCGGGCTCTACGCCGGACCGTTTCTCGACGGCTTCCACCTACCCGAGTCCGATGAGTTCGAGCGCTGGGCCGGCGAGGAGCGGGATCGATGCGAGCGTGCGTACGGCGAGGCGCTGGAGGAGCGGGCGGAGGCGGCGATGGACCGCCGGGACTGGGCGGAGGCGGTCCGCGGCTGGGACCGGCGCACCCGCCTCGACCCGACGAGTTCGCGCGCCGCAGTGGGCCTCATGGCGGCGCTGGTGGCAGCCGGCGACCGGGGGGAGGCCCTCCGGCGGGGCGAAGCCCACCTCGAGGTCCTGGCCGCCGAGCTGGGGGTGGGGCCGGACCCCGCGGTGGTCGCCCTCCTGGACCAGATCCGCGGCGTCCTGCCCCCGCTCCACCCCGCGTTCCATCCCGAGGCCTTCCGGCGCGCCGAGGCGGCCGTCCCGTCCCTCGCCGTCGTCCCGTTCGAGAACCTCTGCGGGGAGGGCGAGGCGTATCTGGTGGACGGCCTGGTCAACGACCTGCTCACCCGGCTCTCCCGCGAGGCGGGCATCGCGGTCCTGTCCCGAACCACTGCGCTCCGGTACCGGGACGGGGCGAAAAGCGTGCGCGAGATCGAGCGCGAGACGGGCGCGCGCTACGTGGTGGAGGGCGCCGTCCAACGGGTGGAGGGCCGGCTTCGGGTGACGGTCCAGCTGATCGACGCGCGGTCGGACCGCCATCTGTGGGCCGAGCGGTACGACCGGCCGGCGGAGCGACTGCTCGACGTGCAGACCGAGATCGCAGAGCGGATCGCCCGGCGCCTCGCGGATCGAATCCGCCCACGCTCGACGCCTCCGGGCCGGAAGGATCCTCCTGGAGGCGGCGAGGCCCGCCGGCTCTACCATCTGGCGCGCCACCACGGGAGCCGGCGGACGCGCGCCGACGTCGAGCGAGCGATCGAGTTGTACGAATTGGCCCTGAGCGAGGATCCCCACCTCCCCGAGGCGCATGCCGGGCTGACCGACGCCTGGTTCACCGCCCACTGCCTGGCGATCCCCGCCGCCGCCGAGGGCGAGGGGCTTCGCCATGCGCTCGAGGCCGCCGGGCGCGCGCTCGATCTCGACCCCGACCTGGCCGACGCGCACGCCGCGACCGCGCTGGCCCGCTGGTGGGAGGGCGACGCGGCCGGGGCCGAGGCGGCCTTTGCCCGCGCGATCGAGCTGGATCCCGGCCTCGTCGCGGCGCATCACCGCTACGCGATCTTCCTCGCCGGCCACGGCCGCCCGGAGGAGTCGTTGCGCGAGATCCTGACCGCCCTGGCGCTGGATCCGCTCTCCCCCGTCCTCCACTACAACGTGGGTGTCAAATACATGTTCGCACGGGACTACGACGGCGCCGTGCGGCGGTTCCGCGAGACGCTCCAGATCCAGCCGGGATGGGCGCAGGCCCACTCTGCGATCGCGCTGGCGCGCGGGCTCCAGGGCCGGGAGGCGGAGGCGCTCGCGGCGGCCGAGGCGGCCGCGCTCGCGGCGCCGGAGTCCGGCTCCGTGAGCCTCGAGCGGGCGTGGGTGCTGGCCACGTTCGGGCGCGAGCGGGAGGCGCGCGCCGCGCTGGCAGAGGGGATCGAACGGCGGGGCAACCCGGTCGAAGCGGGGATCGCGCTTCTCGCGCTGGAGGAGATGGAGGCTGCGCTGGACTGGATCGGACGTGGCGATTGGGAAGTGTTCGACCGCATGCGGCGGTGGGATCCGCGCCTCGATCCGGTCCGTACACATCCACGCTTTCTGGAGTTCGTCGGGCGACCGGCCCCGACCTTCGCGGTCCGCCAGGGTTCTCCCGGAGCCGCCGCTACACGTTGAAGCGGATCAGGATCACGTCCCCGTCGCGCACCACGTAGTCCCGGCCCTCGCCGCGGGCGACCCCCAGCTCCCGGGCCTTCGTCAACGACGCCCCCGCGGCGGCGAAGTCGTCCCAGCCTACCACCTCCGCCCGGATGAACCCGCGGGCCATGTCGCTGTGGATCTGGCCGGCCGCCTCCACCGCGGTGTCGCCCCGGTGGAGGGTCCAGGCGCGGACCTCCGGGGGGCCGGCCGTGAAGAAGGTGAGGAGGCCCAGCAGGTCGTAGGCGGCGTGGATCACCCGGCGGAGGCCGGACTCGGCGAGACCCAGGTCCTCCAGGAAGGCGTGCCGGTCCTCGCGCGGGAGCGTGGCCAGCTCGGCCTCGAGGTCGCCGCAGACGGCCACCATGCGGGCGCCCTCGACCTCGGCGGCCCGGGCCAGCGCGGCCACGGCGGGCACCGCCGCGGGGTCGGCGACGGCGGCCGCCAGGTCGGCCTCGGCCACGTTTGCCACGTACAGGACGGGCTTCCGGGTCAGGAGCCCGTACGAGCGGACGGCCGCCTCCTCCGCGCTGTCCAGCGCCACGGTCCGGGCGGGCGTGCCCGCGCGCAGGGCCGGCAGGAGCTTGTCCAGTCCCGAGAGCTCCGCGGCCAATTCCTTGCGCCCGGTCTGCACTTGCTTCGCCACCCGATCCCGCCGCTTCTCCACCACCGCCAGGTCGGCCAGCGCCAACTCGGTTTCGATCACTTCCTTGTCGCGGATCGGGTCCACGTCCCCGTAGACGTGCACCACGTCGCCCGGCGGAAAGCACCGCACCACGTGAGCGATCGCCTCGACCTGGCGGATGTGGGAGAGGAACTGGTTGCCGAGCCCCTCGCCGGCGCTCGCGCCCTCCACCAGCCCGGCGATGTCCACGAACTCGATCGCCGTGGGGGTGACCTTGTCCGGCTCGAAAGAGCGGGCCAGCACTTCCAGCCGATCGTCCGGCACCGCGACCACGCCCAGGTTCGGGTCGATGGTGCAGAACGGGTAGTTGGACGCCTGCGCGCCGGCGGCGGTCAGGGCGTTGAACAAGGTGGACTTCCCGACATTCGGGAGCCCGACGATTCCGACCTGCATTGCGAATCCTCCTACACGCTGCGTATGGAATGCGACAGGAACTGGTGACGCCGGTTGAACAGCCGGCGGTAGCCCAGGAGCACCACGCCCACCGTGCCGAGCGCCGTGCCCGAAGCGATCAGGAACATGATGACGATCTGGTACTCGACCGCGCTCCGGGGATCCACGCCGGCCAGGAGCTGGCCGGTCATCATCCCCGGGATCGATACGATCCCCACCACCATCATCGAGTTGACGATCGGGATCATCCCGGTCCGGACCGCCGCCCGGACCGAGTCGCGGGCGGCCTCCCACCGCGTGGCGCCGAGCGCGAGCAGGGTCTCCACCCGGTCGCGGCGGACGACCAGCTCCTCGGTCAGCCGGTCGAGGCCGAGCGATATCCCGTTCAGCGTGTTCCCCAGGATCATCCCCAGGAGCGGGATGGCGTACTGGGGCTCCCACCAGGGGTCGACTCGCACCACGCCGCCGACCGCGAGGCCGGCGACGATCCACGAAGAAGCCCAGATGGAGACCACGCTGTTCAGCCAGATGCCGGGATAGCGCCGGGAGACCCGCTTGACCGCGGCGAACCCCGCCACGGCCGCCATCACGGTCGCCAAGGCGACCACCACCGGCCACGACCGGACCCGGAACACCCACTCCAGGACGAGCCCGATCAGGGAGAGCTGGGCGACCGTGCGGACCGACGCCACCAGCAAGCGCCGCTCCATGCCGAGCTTCAGGGCCAGCGAGATCGCGGCGTTGATCGCGATCAGCGCGGCGGCGACCGCCACCTGCCCCGCGGTGAGGTCCAGGTATTCCGGCCTCACACCGTCCTCCCGTCGCGGAGCTCGACTGCGCGGCCGGTCATCCGCGCCGCCTGGCGCGGGTCGTGGCTCACCCAGACGAGCGCCCGCTCGCCGGGCCGGTTCCCGTACCACGCCTCCACCAGCCGCTCGAACGCCGCCGCCGCCTCGCGGTCCAGCGCCGAGGTGGGCTCGTCGAGGAGCAGCGCCTGGGGGTCCAGCTGGAGCGCCCGCAGGAAGGCGGTCAGTTGGGCCTCCCCGCCGGACAGGTCCGCCGCGCCGCGCGTCAGGAAAGACTCGTCGCGCCCGAGCCACTCCAGGAGCTCGACCGCCCGCTCGCGACCCCACCGCACTCCGTCCGCCGACGCCAGCGCGAACGGGCGCCGCAGGTTCTCCTCGACCGTCCCGTCGAAGAGCGCGGGGCGCTGGTGCAGGTAGACGGCGCCGCGCCGGAAGGCGGGCACGGCGTCGTCGGCCACCGGCGCGCCGCGCCAGCGGATCTCCCCTTCGTCCACCGGGTCGAGAAGCGCGAGCGCGCGCAGGAGCAGCGTCTTGCCGGAGCCGGTGGGCCCCAGCACCGCCAGGCGCTCGCCCGGGTGGAGCGACAGCGAGACGTCGCAGAGCAGCCACGTCCCTCCGGCCGCGCGACGCCCCACCCCCCTGGCCTCCAGGAGCGGGGCGGCGATCACGCGGGGAGGGGAGCCCTCACCCCACGAACCACGGGGCCAGCACCAGGGCGACCACGCTCATCAGCTTGATCAGGATGTTCATCGACGGCCCCGAGGTGTCCTTGAACGGGTCGCCGACGGTGTCGCCCACGACCGCCGCCTTGTGGGCGTCGGAGCCCTTCCCGCCGAAGGCCCCGCTCTCGATGAACTTCTTGGCGTTGTCCCAGGCGCCGCCGGCGTTGGCCATGAAGAGCGCCAGGAGCACGCCGGTCACGGTGGCCCCGGCCAGCATGCCCCCCAGGGCCTCGATGCCGAGGACCTTCCCCACCACGACCGGCGCGATCACCGCCGTGAGGCCCGGCACGATCATCTCGCGTAGCGCCGCCCGGGTCGAGATGTCCACGCAGCGGGCGCTGTCCGGCTTGGCGGTCCCCTCCATGAGACCCGGGATCTCGCGGAACTGCCGCCGCACTTCGTTCACCATGCCCGCCGCGGCCCGGCCGACCGCGGTCATGGTCATCGACGCCACCAGGAACGGGAGGAAGCCACCGATCAACAGGCCGATCACGACCATCGGGTTGATGATGTCGAGCCCGGTTTCGCGCAGCCCGACGGCGGAAGCGTAGGCGCTGAAGAGGGCGAGCGCGGTCAGCGCCGCGGAGCCGATCGCGAACCCCTTGCCGATCGCGGCCGTCGTGTTGCCGAGCGCGTCCAGGGAGTCCGTGATCGCGCGAACCTCCTTGCCCAGGCCGCTCATCTCGGTGATCCCGCCGGCGTTGTCGGCGATCGGGCCGTAGGCGTCGACCGACATCGTCACGCCCACCGTCGCGAGCATCCCGACGGCAGCGATCCCGATCCCGTAGAGCCCCGCGAACTCGAAGGACACCCAGATCGCGATGCAGATGAAGATCACGGGGATCACGACCGACTGCATCCCGATCGCCAGGCCGGCGATGATGTTGGTGGCCGATCCCGTCTCCGATGCCTCGGCGATCCGGCGGATCGGGCTGCCCGCGGTGTAGTACTCGGTCGCCAGGCCGATCAGGATCCCCGACAGCGTGCCGGCCAGGAGCGCCCAGAAGGGGCCGGCGGGACCGAACTCGGGGCTCCCCGCGAACACGTCCGCCCGCACGATCAGAAAGTACGCGGCGACGAGGAACAGAAAGGCCGCGATGAACGTGGTGTTGCGGAGCGCCGACGCCGGGTTGGTGCGCTCGAGGAGCTTCATCGCCCCGACCCCGATCAGGGAGGCGAAGAGACCCACCACCACGATGGCGATCGGCAGCGAGACCGCGGCGAAGCGCTCGGCGTCGCCGATCACCGGGCTCGTCGCGGCGATCGCGATGGTGGCGATCACGGCGCCCACGTACGACTCGAAGATGTCGGCCCCCATTCCGGCCACGTCGCCCACGTTGTCGCCCACGTTGTCGGCGATCGTGGCGGGGTTCCGCGGATCGTCCTCGGGAATCCCAGCCTCGACCTTGCCGACCAGGTCCGCTCCCACGTCGGCCGCCTTGGTGTAGATGCCGCCGCCAACGCGGGCGAACAGGGCGATCGAGGAGGCCCCCATGGCGAAGCCGGAGATGATCTCGGCGAAGAGCCGGATCTCGGCGGTCGTCTCCGCCAGCCGGCCGGCCCACAGGAACACGATGCCGATGCCGAGCAGCCCCAGGGAGGCCACCGAGAGACCCATCACGCTGCCGCCGAAGAAGGCGATCCTCAGCGCTGGACCCTGGCCGCGCGCGCGCGCCGCTTCCGAGGTCCGGACGTTGGCCTTGGTCGCCGCGGACATGCCGAAGAATCCGGCCAGGATCGAGCAGGCGGCGCCGGCCACGTAGGCGATGGAGGTGTTCCATCCCACGGCGAGGCCCAGGAGGACCGCGACCACCCCGATGAACGGCACCAGCACGGAGTACTCGCGCCGGAGGAACGCCATCGCGCCCTCGTGGATCTGGGACGCGAGATCCCGCATCATGTCGTTCCCATCGGGCTGGCTCTTCAGGTAGGCGTAGATCGCCCACGCCACGACGAGGCCCATCAGGCCCCATGCGGGTGCGTACGAGGTCAGGATCTCCACGTCGGCTCCTCGGCTCGGTTCGGTTCGGGAATCAGTCGGTCGGTTCGGCGTTGAATCGGTTCATGGCCGCGGTCAGGCCCTCGGTCAGGGCCATCTCCACGGCGTCGGCCGCGCGCTCCTCCGCCAGCGCGGCCTCCTCCTGCTCGTGACGGCGGAACGGCAGCAGGACGAACTCCGCCGCGTCCCGGTAACCGCCGCTCGTCGGCGCGATCCCCACCCGCAGCCGGGGGAAGTCGCTGGAGTCCAGCTTCTCGATGATCGAGAGGACTCCGTTGTGACCCGCGTGGGAGCCGGCCGACCGGAGGCGCAGCCGCCCCAGCGGCAGGTCGATCTCGTCGTAGCAGACCAGGAGCTCCTCCGGCTCGAACGGCTCCTCGCGCCGGAGCTCTCCCAGCGCTACGCCCGAACGGTTCATGTACGTGACGGGCTTAACCAGCCGGACATCGGTCCCGCCGATCCGGATCCCGGTCTCCATCCGGCTCCCGCACCGCCTCCACTTCGGCGCGCCGTGCCGCGCGGCGAGGCGGTCCACCATCCGGAAGCCCACGTTGTGCCGCGTGTCCGCGTACTCGGGACCGGGGTTGCCCAGACCGGCGACGATGCGGATCGCCAGGGCCGGCTACTCGCTCTCTTCCTCTTCGCCGGCCTCCTCGCGCTCGCGGCCCACCAGCTCGGGCTCGGCGAGCGCCTCCTCGACCACCTCTTCGGGCTCGGGCGCCACGGTCGGAGCGAGCACCGAGACCACCGTCCGGTCGAGATCGGTCTCCACCTCCACGTCCGGCAGATCCAGGTCGCTGACGTGGATGGAGTCGCCGATGTCCAGCGCCGAGACGTCCACCTCGATCTTCTCCGGGATGTTGCCGGGCAGGCAGTACACCTCGATCTCCCGCAGCTGGTGGTCCAGGATGCCGCCCTTGTTCTTGACGCCCTCGGCGGTCCCCACGACCACGACCGGGATCTCCAGGTGGATCTTCTCGTCCATGGCCACGTGGAAGAAGTCCACGTGCAGGAAGTCGTGCCGGACCGGGTGCCGCTGAATCTCCCGGATCAGGACCTTGTAGCCGCCCCCGTCGACGTCGAGGTCGACGATCGTGTTCTCGATCGAGATCGAGTGAACGAGCCGGTCGAGCTCGTTCCGGTCCACGGTGAGCGAGACCGAGTCCTCGCCGTGGCCGTACAGGATGGCCGGGATGCGGCCCTCCCGACGATGGGTCCGGGCCGCGCCCTTCCCCGCGTCCTTTCGCTTGTTCGCCTTGATCTGCGCCATGGTCGTCTCCTCGTCCTTCTTATGAATCCGGTCTCAGTCCGGGAACAGCGACGAGACCGACTGGAACTCGTGATTGTACCGGATCGCCTTGGCCAGCAGCCCGGCGACGGACAGCACCTTGAGCCCCGGGAACCGCCGCTCCTCGGGGATGTGGAGCGTGTTAGTGACGATCAGCTCCTCGAACGGCGCCGCCTGGAGCCGCTCCACGGCATGGCCCGACAGGAGTGCGTGGGTCGCCGCCCCGTAGACCGCCGTCGCGCCCTTCTCGCGGAGCGCCCGCGCCGCCTGGGCGAAGGTGCCGGCGGTGTCCACCATGTCGTCGATCACGATGGCGGTCTTGCCCTCCACCTCACCCACCAGGTGGACGATCTCTGCCTCGTTCGCCTTCGGCCGGCGCTTGTCGATCAGCGCGATCGACGCGTTCATCCGCCGGGCGAAGGAGCGCACCATCTTGGCCGCGCCGACGTCCGGCGCCACCACCACCACGTCCCCCAGGTCCTTCTCCCGGAAGTAGTCCAGGAAGACCGGCGAGGCATAGAGGTGGTCCACCGGGATATCGAAGAACCCCTGCACCTGGTGGCTGTGCAGGTCGATCGTGATCAGTCGGTCCACGCCGGCGTTCGTCAGCATGTTCGCGACCAGCTTGGCGCTGATCGCCACCCGCGGCTGGTCCTTCCGATCGGCCCGCGCGTAGCCGAAGTAGGGAACCACCGCCGCGATCCGGTGCGCCGAGGCGCGGCGCGCGGCGTCCACCAGGAGCAGGAGCTCGATGATGGTGTCCGCCGGGGCGGGCGTCGACTGGATGATGAACACGTCGCGGCCGCGGACGTTCTCGTTGATCTTGACGAAGATCTCCCCGTCCGCGAACCGGCTCAGCTCGACGTCGGTCAGCCGGTCCTCCAGGTGCCCGGCGATCTCCTGCGCGAGCTCCTGGTTGGCGCCTCCGGTGAGGAGTCGCAATTCGTGGCTGGCGCTCAAGGCTACCTTCCGTTCGCCGGGGTGGGACACGCGGACAGGTCGATGGAACAGCCTGTGAATCTAGGGCGGGCTACTCCGTCCGGCCAATGTCATGCCGGGGCCGGACCCGCCTCCTCCCGCAGCTCCAGGTCCACATCCAGCTCCACGTCGGGGGCCAGCGTGTTCCAGACCGAGCAGTAGGTGGTCCGGGAGAGCTCTACCGCCCGCTCGGCCTTGGCCCGCGAGAGGCCGGAGCCGATCAGCAGGACCTCCAGCCGGATCCGGGTGAACCGCCGCGGCGGGCTATCCCGCCGCTCGCCCTCCACCCGCAACCGGGAGGCCCGCAGCGACTGACGCCCCTTGGTCAGGATGTCGACCACGTCGATCCCCATGCAGGAGGCGAGCGAGACGAGGAGCGCGTCGGTCGGCGAGAGCCCGGCCGTGCGCCCCCCGTCCAACTCCAGCTCCACGCCTTCCGGCGTGACGGCGCGGAACCGCTCGCCCCCGATCCATTCCAACTCGATCGCCACGGGTACGAATGTCCGCCGCCGCCGCCCGCGCCGCCAGCGGGCCTTCGGACGCCCCGCTATCTTCCGCGCCGTGCCGCTCCCCGACGTCCAGACCCGCCGGCTCGACCTCGGCGACTTCTCCGTGCTCGTCCGCGAGGCCGGCCGCGGGGCCGGCACGCCGGTCCTCTGCCTCCACGGCGGACCGGGGATGAGCGGAGCCTACTTCTTCCCCGAGCCCGGGAGTCCCTGGGGACCCGGCCTGCGCGCGTTGGCCGAGCGCCATCACGTGATCGCCTTCGACCAGCGGGGCTGTGGCGGATCGGGCGTGCCCGAGCGGGAGGACCAGCCGCTGGCGCTTTCGCGCCACGTGGACGACGTCGAGCGGGTGCGCTCGGCTCTCGGGCTCGGCCCGGTGGCGCTGTTCGGCCACTCCTTCGGGACCGTGCTGGCGCTGCTCCACGCCCTCGCCCGGCCGGAGACGCTCACCCACCTCGTCCTCTCGGGCGGGGCG
This sequence comes from Gemmatimonadota bacterium, assembly GCA_035524915.1. Classification (GTDB taxonomy): domain Bacteria; phylum Gemmatimonadota; class Gemmatimonadetes; order JACCXV01; family JAHWKZ01; genus DATLFF01. The sequence goes on from DATLFF010000044.1 coordinate 17,168, forward strand.
CCCACCCGCGGGTTCGTGGAGGGCTACCGTCGAGCGGTGGAGGCCGGCCTTCCCGAGGCCGACCGCCGACGGCTGGCCGAGATCCAGGCCGTCCCCCTGGACGACGCCCTCATGCGCGAGCGCTTCGCGCTGGCGCTGCCCCTGTACCTGCACCGCCCGCCGGACCCCGCGGCGCGGGACGCGCTCCTCGAGCGGGTGGAGTTCAGCGCCCGGGTCAATCGCGCCCTCGCGGCCGGCATCGAGGAGTACGACATGCGTCCCGCGCTGGGTCACGTCATGACCCCGGCCCTGGTGGCCTACGGCGCGTCCGATCGGGTGGTGGCCCCGGAGCACCAGCTGGAGTTGCGGCTCCCCGGCGCGCGCTTCGTGGCCTTCCAGGAGAGCGGGCACTTCCCCTTCCTCGAGGAGCCCGAGCCGTTCGCGCGCGTCGTGCATTACTTTCTGCGCCATGGCGCGGCCCGGAGCCCCGGCGCGGCGCCCCGCGGGTCCGACACCATGTCCGGCCCGGGCCCGGCCGCCGCGTACGGCGGCCCCACCGAGGGAGACGGATGACCTACCTGGTCGTGATCGGGCTGTACCTGCTCGGCCTCCTCGCCGTGGGGGTCTGGAAGTCGCGCGGCGTCGAAACCCAGGACGACATCATGGTGGCGGGCCGCCGACTGGGGACCGGAGTGCTCGCGCTCACCATGCTGGCCACCTGGATCGGAACCGGCAGCCTTTTGGGCGGCGCCGGGGCCGGCTACCGCTACGGCCTGGGCGCGATCTGGTTCTCGATGGGGGCGTGGATCGGGATCCTGGTGCTGTGGCGGATCGCGCCGCGCGCCCGGGCCTTCGCGAAGTACACCGTGCCGGACCTGCTCGAAGCGCGCTACGACCGCGCGGCCCAGATCCTGGGCACCCTGGTCACCGTGGTCGCCTACACCACCATCACCGCCTACCAGTTCCGCGGCGGCTCGCTCATCCTGAACCTCACCGTCGACTTCGACGCCGTGGTGGCGGCCCGGACGGGGATCGACTGGCCGTGGGGCATGATCGTCACCGCGCTCGTGGTGATCACCTACACCGGGCTGGCCGGGATGATGTCGGTCGCCTACACCGACGTGGTGAACGGACTCGTGCTGGTGGGGGGGCTGCTCCTGGCGGCGCCGTTCTTCCTGGCCGACGCCGGCGGCTTCGCCGGCGCCCGGGCCGCGTTGCCGGAGGGCCACCTCACCCTGACCGGGACCCTCTCCCCGCTCGAGATGCTGGGGCTCGGCCTGCCCGCGATGGTGCTCCTCCTCGGCGAGGCGAACATGTACCAGCGGTTCTATTCCGCCCGCTCGGAGCGGACCGCCGCGCGGTCGGTGCCTCTGTGGTTCGTCCTCACGGTGGTGATCGAGACCCTGATCGTGCTCCTGGCGGTGCTCGGACGGGTGGTCTATCCCGATCTCGCGCTGGAGTCAGGGGAGCACGAGCAGATCCTGCTGCGGGTGCTGCGCTACGCGCTGCCCGTGGGGGTGGCGTCGGTCATGCTGGCGGCCGCCGTGGCGATCGTGGTCTCCACCGGCACGTCGTTCCTGCTCGTGCCGGCCACCAACGTCGTGAACGACCTCTACGTTCGGTACGTGCGCCCCGACGCTCCCCAGCGCACCCGCGTGCGGATGACCCGCGTCGCCGTGGTCGTGCTCGGGGCGTGGGCGTTCGTCCAGCTGGCCTTCTTCGAGACCGTGCTGGAGATGGCGCTCTACGCGTATACCATGTACGGGTCGCTGACGCCGGCGATCCTGGCGACCTTCTTCTGGCGCCGGGCCACGGCCGCCGGGGCGGTGGCCTCGATCGTCGGCGGCATGACGACCACGTTCGTATGGCAGTTCGGGGCGGGCCGTGGCTGGCTCTCGGCCCTGCCGGAATGGGCGGCGGGGCTCGATCCGGTGATCCCCGCCCTCACGCTCGCCGTCACGCTCCTGATCCTGGTCAGCCTCGCGACGCCGCCCCCGGCGGAGGCGCGGTGGCGGCCGTTCGTTAAACCCTCGAGGGGAGGTACCGCATGAGGTTCCATGGATCGATTCCGGCCATCGCCGTCCTGGTGGCGGCCCTGGCCTGCGCGGGCGAGGACGCCGACGAGGCTTCGGTCGCCGACACCACCGCCCAGGACGACGTCCTGCGAGTCCCGGACTCCATCATCGACCGCGAGCTGGCCGCGCGGTTCGAGGCCGACCCCCGACTCGCGGGGGAAGGGATCGACGTCACGGCCCGCGCCGAGGACGGCAACGTGTGGCTGAACGGCAGCGTGCCGACGCGCTACGAGATGTCGGTCGCCCGCGACGTGGTCCTCTCCACGCCGGGGGTCCGCGACGTGTACCTCGACTCCCTGGTCGTGGAGTCGGACGTCCGGCCGGAGGAGGAAGAAGAGGGGAGCTGACCGCTACCGGTCGACGAAGATCCAGGTCTCGGGCTCGCCTCCGGAGCGCAGCACCCCGCGGGCCATGCCGCCGGTGTTGAACGGCATGGAGACATTCCCCCGGGAGTCGAGCGCGATCACGCCGCCGTCGCCGCCCTGCTCCACGAGGACGTCCATGATCACCGTCTCCGCGGCCTCGGCGAGGGAGACGTCCAGGTAGCGCACGCGCGCGCAGATGTCGTAGGCGACGGCGTTGCGGATGAAGAACTCGCCGGTCCCGGTGGCGGAGACCGCGCAGCGCTCGTCGGCCCAGGTGCCGGCGCCGATCAGGGGCGAGTCCCCGATCCGGCCCCACCGCTTGTTCGTGAGGCCCCCCGTCGAGGTGCCGGCCGCGAGCCGGCCCTCGCGGTCCAGCGCGAGGACTCCGACCGTGCCATAGTGCTCGTCGGTGGACGGGGCGGTGCTCGTCGCCTCGGCGGCGGCCCGCTCGTTCTCCCGCGCCCGCATGAGGCCCTCCCAGGCGCCGGGAGTGAAGAAGTAGTCGGGCGAGACCAGCTCGACTCCCTGCTCGATGGCGAACTCCTCGGCCCCCTCCCGCGCCAGCAGGACGTGGCGGGTCTCCTCCATGACGAGTCGGGCGAGTGAGATCGGGTTCTTCACGTGGGTGACCCCGGCGACCGCCCCGGCCCGGCGGGTCGCCCCGTCCATGATCGAGGCGTCCAGCTCGTTCCGCGCCTCGTGGGCGAACACGGCACCCTTTCCGGCGTTGAACCGGGGGTCGTCCTCCAACATGCGGATCGCGGCTTCGACGGCATCGAGACTCGAGCCGCCGGCGTCCAGCACGGTCATCCCGGCCTCGAGGGCGCGGCCCACCGACGCGTGGATCTCCCCCGCCGCCTCGGAGTCCGTGTTGGCCCGGGTGAAGCTGCCGGCCCCGCCGTGGACGACGATCGTGGGTCGGATCTCGGGTGTCTGGCCTCGGACGTCCGGGCCCGGCGCGAGGAGAAGGAGCCCCGCGACCGCGAGGCCCTGGGTTGCCGCGATGCGTCTCATCTCGAGCTCCCTCCGCCGAAGGTGTGGAGTTTCGCTCGAAGGTACATCGGACCGCCTGAGCGGCGCCGCCCGGCGGCCCGGGCGGGACTTCGGGGTCGCGGGACCTACGCTGTCGTCGAGGTCAGTCCCGCCTGGAGGACCCGTTCCACCTTCGTCCGCAGGACCGACGGCGTGAACGGCTTCTGGAGGAAGGCCAGATCGGCTTCCAGCACGCCGCGGTCGATCCCGCCGCGCACCATCCGCTCGTCGGTGTACCCGGACATGAACAGGATGCTCGTCCCGGGCCGGCGAAGCACGACCTCCCGGGCCAGCTCGCGGCCACCACGGCCCGGCATGACCACGTCCGTCAGGAGGAGCTCGATCGGGCCGTCGTGGGCCTTCTCGATGGCGATCGCGGATTCCGCGTCGGACGCCTCGAGCACGGTGTGCCCGGCCGCACGGAGCGTGCTTGCCGCGAGATTGCGAACCGCCTCGTCGTCCTCCGCCAGCAGGACCGTGACCCCGGCCCCAGCGGCGCGGGCCGGTGTGGCACTCGGGGCCGGCCGTGGCACGCACGGCGCGGGATCCGAAGAGCTCTCGATCGGCACCCAGACCCGCAGGATCGTGCCCGCCGGGCCCCCTTCCGCCTCGATGAAGCCGCCGCTCTGCTTGACCGCGCCGTACACGGAGGCGAGGCCGAGGCCGTCGTTCGTGCCGGACTCCCGATTCGAGTAGAAGGGCTCGAAGATGCGGCGCTGCGATTCGGCGTCCAGCTCGGGTGCGGAATACCGAACCTCGAGTATCGCCCAGTCACCCGGCCGGATCGTATAGTCGCCCGAGATCCGCGATTCCTCCAGACGTTTCGAGCGGAGGGCCAGGCGCACGCTACCGCCCTCCCGGGTCGCCCGACGGGCGTGCTCGAGCAGATCCAGCACGACGCGCTCGAGCGCCCCGGCGTCGATGCGGACCTGCAGCGGCGCCTCGCCCGAGCGGAGATCGAGTTCCAGCGAGTCGCCCAGCCGATCCCGCATCTGTCCCTCGAGCCGGGTGACCGCCCGTCCGAGGTCCATCGACCGCGGCTGCAGCGGTTGCTGGCGGGAGTAGGACTGGAGCTCGCGGACCAAGTCGGTGGCCGCCTCCGCCGCCTCGTGGATGCGCAGCAGCTTCTCCCGCATTCCGCTCTCCGGGGGCGCTTCGGCCAGGGCCAGCTCGCCGTAGCCGCGGATGGCGGTCAGGAAGTTGTTGAACCGGTGGGCCACCCCTCCCGAGAGCCCGGCGATCGCCTCCATTCGCCGCAAGGCCTGGGTCTGCTCCCGGGCCCGCCTGCGCTGGGTGACATCGGTGAAGTGAATCGCCACCCCCCCGGTGATCGGATGCGCCTGAACGTCCAGCCAGGCGCCGGACCGCGGATCTTCGATCTCGAAGCTGTCGGCGCGACCTTCGCGGGCGGCCCGGCCCAGCCGCTCGAACGCATCGGGGCCGAGGCTCCGGGTGACCGCCCCCCAGAAGTTCGACTCCAGGGCGCGACGATCGCCTGCCGCCAGGAAGTCCTGGGCGCGCGCGTTGGCGTACTGGAGGCGGCCTTCGGCGTCGACGGCCGCAAACCCGGCCCCCATCGCCTCCACTACCTCCGAAAGGCGGTGGCTGGCTTCGCGCTCCCCCCCACGGGCCCCCTCGAGCTGACGCCGGAGCAGCCCCACCAGGCCGGCCAGCACGAGGATCGAGGTGCCCACGATCACGATCTCCTCCCACGGCAGCACCGTGGAGTGGAAGCCACGCCCGTGTTCGGAGATGGAGTACGCGTAATAGAGTACGGCCAGCGCGCCGCTGGAGATCCCCGCCGCGGCGCCATCCACGAATGCCACATAGGCGATGAGGAGTATCAGGAACGAGTCCACGTGCGGGATCGACAGGCCCGCCTGCGACAGGACTTCCAGGAACAGGGCGAGCGAAACGGTGGCCAGCGGACCCCGCAGTCGCGCGATCCACTGGTCGGTGTCGCGATCCGCGAAGGGATCGGTCGGGGCGAAGGCGCGCGGGAGCGCCCCCCACTCGGGAGATCGGGACGGCATCGAATGCGCTCCTTCCAGGTCAGGGTCGATGGCGTCCGCGGCACCTTCATTCAGAGCAAGCTTCGTGCCTCGACCGCCCGGCGGACACGCAGGATCCAGAGGGAGGTCAGGAAGAGGAGCAGCGTGAGCCCCGCCGACACCAGGCAGAAGCGGCACCAGGCGTGGATGCGCGTGGCCTGGATCCACACCAGCGCGACGGAGACGGCCAGCGCGGTGGCCTCGAGGGACACGAATGCGCGCGCGATGCCGCGAGTCCACGACTGCCGGGGCGTCCATGCCAGGAGGCTCGCCACCGTGTAGTACCCGAGCCCCACGACGGCGACCGGAATCCCCCCGACTTCCGCGTAGCGGCTGGTCAGAACCACCTCGCAGCCGCCGCCGGGGCCGCACGCCACCACCCCACCCGCGTAGTGATGGGCCGTCAGGTAGGCGGCGTCGAGGAAGCCGGCCAGGGCTAGGAGTCGCGCGGTCCAGACGGCGGCGGTCACTGGGTCCTCCGGTACGGGTCCGGGGAAACGGTGCGACAAGATCGTACTCGGGAGACGGGCGGCCAGTCCCGGACGCTGAAGGGAGTAAGCGCTCTGACAGCCCGATCGATGGGCCGTCCCTACAATGGGGCCGATTCGAGGCGGGACCTGGAATGCCCACTTTCAACCGGAGGCGGTCATGCCACAGGAAGTCCATCATCATCACGGCTCGTCCGGCGACGGCGGGAGCACCGGCATGATCGCGGTGCTCGTCGTGGTCGTGCTCGTCGTCCTCGTCGCCGTGCTCTACTTCGGCGGGTTCGTCGGCGGCGGCGACGCCGGCACCGACATCCAGGCCGACATCCAGATCGAGGAGCCGGTCACGGGGAACTGACCCGCCGGCGGGCCGGGGCGGCCGCGCGCGCCGCCCCGCGCCTTCACTCCCCGACCACCGGACCCATCTCCACCACTTCGAAGTCCCTCCCCCGCACGTCCTTCAGGGTGGCCAGGGCCGCATCGTTCCACCGCGGGTCCGGCGCCCCCGAGAGGAACCAGTCGCCCCCGTTGTCGGCGAGCAGCATGCCGTAGCGCTTCAGCGCCTCGAGGATCACGCGCGCCTCCGGCGGGAAGCCGCTCGTGTCGTAGCCGGCCTTCAGCCGCACTCGCATCCCCATCGGCGGGAGATCGGGATCCTCGCGTTCGCTCGCGAAATGCCGCGCCGGATGGACGTATCCCCGCCGCGTGGGGGCGGCCGTGAAGCGCAGCGCGTGGCGGATCTCGCCGCCCTCCACCACCTCGTCGTAGCGCACCAGGCCGGGAAGGATCGGCAGGCCCGCCGCGTCGGCCGAGGTCCAGCCCGCGGGCCGCAGAACGTTCGAGCCCAGGTCGAACACCGCGCCGGCGGCCGCCCGCCAGCGGGCGCCTCCATTCACCGGATGGGCGTCGAACAACTCGTAGAGGACCCACGCGTCCCGGTCGAGCACCAGCACGTGACGGTCCCCGACGGCGGTCGGACCGCCCTCGATCGGCGCGTCGGGCGGCACCGGATACGGCCCGCGATCGCTCTCGTCGCCGTAGGCGGTGAACTCGATCGGGACCCGCCCCTGTCCTCCGCCGACCACCACGTAGGGGATCCCGTTCGGCGCGCCCTCCCACACGGTGCCGAAGTCGGGATGGAGCGGGGCGTCGGCGCCGATGGCGGCGATGATCGCGTCGGACGCTGGGTCTACCGGCCGGTCCGAGACGTCCTGGTTCCACGGGTTGTCGGCCGGAAAGAGGCGGGCTCCGTCCAGGCTCGCGCCGGGGCCCAGGCCGGGCTCCGCCGGGTCCTCCGGGCCGGGCGCCGGCCCGCCGCCTCCGGCGCAGGCCAGAGCGCCGGCTAGCGCCCCGGCGGCGAGGGCGCGCCCGATCCGGGGGCGCAGATCTCTCCGTCCACCGGCGGCGCCTGGGAGAGCGGCCCCAAGCCGATGCCCGTGATCCGGCCGACTGGATCCATCACCCAGCGCAGGAGAAGCGGCTCGTCCATCTTCGAAACGCGCACCGTGCGCCAGTACTGGCAGGCGCCATTCCGCGGCTTCCACGTCTCCTCCAGCACCTCCATCTCGTTCCCGGCCCGCTCGGCCAGCATCCCGATCAACCGCCCGTAGTCGGCGGGCTCGGTCGCCTCGGAGCCGTGAGCCACCAGGCTGTCGGCCTGCCCGGCGTAGAGCCAGGCCGTGTACTGGCGGGCCAGTGCCAGCGAGTCGACCGGCGCCTCCTGCGCCCGGGCCGCGTGGGCCGGGACCAGGACGAGGGCGAACGAGAGAATCGGGAGCCATGCCTTCATGATGTCATCCTCCGGGAAAGACGGGAAGTCGAGCGGTCGGACCGCTGCGTACCCGGAGAGACGCGCGTAAGGCGTCCGGGGTTAACCGGCCGGCGAGCCGGGCGCCGGCCGGCGGGCGCGCGGCCCGCCGGCGCCGGCGCGGCCGG
>DATLFF010000045.1:0-2009 GCA_035524915.1 Gemmatimonadota bacterium
GACCGGACCTGCTGGCGACCGCGATCGGCAACCTGCTCGAGGATCCGCGTCTACGCGCGAGGATGGGCGAAGCGGCCCGAGAGCGCGCCGAAGAGCGGTTCGACGAGCGGCGCGTGGCCGCGACCGTCGTCGGGGCCACACGCCGCCTCCTCGTGTGGGCCGGGCGTCTCTCGCCTCGCGCGGATGCCTCGGTCACCCTCCGGCCCGCCCGTCCGGCCGATGCCTCCGCGATGGCGACGCTCCACCGACGGTCGATGCCGACCGCGTTCCTGCCGCAGCTGGGGGACGGGTTCCTTCGGCAGCTCTACCTCGCGGCCATGGAGGACCCGAACACCGTGGCGGTCGTAGCCGAGCGCGACGGCGCCTTCGAGGGCTTCGGGACCGCGACGTCCTCACTGCGAAACTTCTACCGGCGGTTCGCGATCCGCCGAGGCGTGCTCGCCATGGCACTCGCCGGGCCACGGCTTGCCCGCCCTTCGGTGATCCGTCGCGTCCGCGAGACGGCCGCCTACGGGAACGGCCGGTCCGAGCTCCCGGACGCTGAGCTGTTGTCCATCGCCGTGGCCGAATCGTCGCGGGGACGGGGCGTCGGCCGGGCACTCGAGTCGGAGGTCCGGGACGGCCTCTCCGAACGCGGCGTGTCCCAGTTCAAGGTGATCGTGGGGGCCAACAACGTCGACGCCAACAAGTTCTACGCGTCGTGCGGTTACCGCGCGGCCGGCGAGACGGCGGTCCATGACGGCGCGAGCAGCCGGGTGTGGGTGGCGACGTGCCGTTCCTGATCACCGCCGTCGCCTCCCTGGTCCTGACGCCCCTCGTGATCGCCGCCGCGCCGAAGCTCCGCCTCGTCGACCGTCCCGGACCACTGAAGGTCCACACCAGCCCGGTCCCGCTCGCGGGCGCGGCCCTCGCTGTCGCCGCCGGCTTCGGCATGCTGACCTCCGACACCTCCGGGCGGGCGTGGCTCCTGGTCGCCATCGCGATCGCGATGGCGACCGGCCTCCTCGACGACCTCCGCGCGCTGGGACCGCTCACCCGGCTCGTCCTCCAGGCGGCGGCCGGCGCCGCGCTGCTCGCGAGCGGCCTGGAGCTCCACCCGCTGGGCGTGTTCGGCGGCGCCGGCCTCGTGCTCGTGACGGTGGCCACCGCGAACGCCGTGAACATGGTGGACGGCCAGGACGGTCTCGCGCCCGGCCTCGTCGCGATCGCGGGGATCGGATTGGCGGTACTGGTGCTGGGAGGACCCGGCGCGGCCGCCCCCCTCGCGGCAGCGGGCGCCGCCTGTGCCTTCCTGCCGTGGAACCACTCGCCCGCCCGCGCCTTCCTCGGGGATGGAGGTGCGTACCCCCTCGGCGTGCTCCTCGCCGCGGGTGCGGCGGAGGCCTCGGCGTCCGGTTGGCCGGGACTCCTCGCCGCCGGCGCCTGCCTCGGCGTGTTCGTCTACGAGCTCTTGTCCACCGTGGTGCGTCGTCTCGCTCACCGCGCGTCCGCACTCGCCGGAGACCGTGATCACGCGTACGACCGGCTGGCCGCGCGCGTCGGGTCGAGGAAGATCTCGACCTACTTGCTATGGGCAGCCGGAAGCGGTGCCGTCCTGATGGGTCTGGCTATCGCCGAGAGCCGGGCGAGCACAGGCCTCATCGCGATCGTCGTCGCGACCGCAGTCGCCGTCGCGATCCATGTCCGACTCGGATCCCCTGTATCGGAGGCAGAACGATGATCACGCCCACACCCACTGGGGTCCCCGCCGTCGCGGGTGGCCTGCCGATCTTCCCGGAGAGCCTCCCTCTGTCCCGTCCGAGCATCGCCGATGCCCACGCGGTGGCGCGGGACGTCGAGGCGATCGTTCGCAGCGGCCTCCTCACGACCGGTCCGTTCGTGAGGCGACTGGAGGCCCGGGCTGCCGAGTACCTGGGCGTCCGGCATTGTGTGGCGGTCTCCTGCTGCACGGCCGGGCTCATGCTCGTCCTGCGCGCCGCAGAGCTCACCGGCGAGGTGATCGTCCCGTC
>DATLFF010000046.1:0-20868 GCA_035524915.1 Gemmatimonadota bacterium
GCCAGCGGGCGGCGGCGGCCGCCGCCGCCAGCGCGACCGCGCCCACGGCCACCTGGCCCGCGCCCGAGACCGATGTGAACCGGGTGGAGCCCTCCATCGTGGCGCGGATGAACCGGAGGTCCTCGGCCGCGCGGTGATGGAGGGAGGCCGGTTCGCGGGCCGGCGCGGAGGTGGTGGCGGATGGCTCGGGCACGCCGCGAGCATATCCGGAAGCCGAATCGATGTCAAGTACTTCGCAATGCAAAGACAGCGCTCAGGCGCCGAGCAATCCCGGCCGGCGGGAGGGATCGAGCGCATAGCCCGGAAAGATGCGGTCGGAACGGGCCGCGCCGAGGTGGGTCGCGGCGAGCTCGCCGAAGACGTCGCGGAAATCGGTCGTGATAGCGAGGTCGCGACCCTCGTAGAGCGCGTCGCGATCGAGTCCGGGCCACCGGCCGACGATCCGACCGCCCCGGACCCCACCGCCGAACGCCATCATGCAGTTGCCGTGGCCGTGGTCGGTGCCGCCGGTGCCGTTTTCGTCCACCGTGCGGCCGAACTCCGACATGGTCAGGACGATCACGTCCTCCATCCGGTCCCCGAGGTCGTCGTGGAAGGCGCGGAGCCCGCCCGCCATGTCGCCGATCAGCCCCGCCAGACGGCCCCGGGAGCCACCCTGGCCGCGGTGGGTGTCCCAGCCGTCGATGTCGACGAAGGCGACCTCCAGGCCCACGTCCGCCTTGACCAGCTGGGCCACCTGCATCATCGCCCGACCGAAGCGGACGCGGGGGTACTCGACGCCGGCGCGCGGGCGGTACTGGAGCGGATCGGCGCGGCGGAGCCGCTCGACGGCCGAGACCGATTCGTCGGCGGCGCCCGCGATCAGGTCACCCGCGTCCCGATAGAGCGCCGTCAGCGCGGATGTCGCACCGCTTTCCAGCATCCGCTCCAGGTCGGCGATGGGGAGCGCCGGGTGGTCCCCGCGAAGCGCCAGCGGAAGCTCGGCCCCGATCGCCACGCCGCGGAGCGGATCGGCGACGCCGGCCAGGGCCACCTGGCCGGTCGCGTGGTCGGCGGCGTGGGCGGCGCCGTCGGCCAGCGTGCGGCCGGCGCACTCCTCGCACACCGTCTCCGTCAGCGCCCGGTTCAGCCAGCCGTCCCGCCGGGCGGAGTCGCCGGGAGCCGCCGACTCCATGTAGTCCTGCGCCTCGAAGTGGCTGCGGGTCGGATGTGGCGATCCGCACGCCTGGACGATCGCCAGCTCGCCTTCCCGCCAGAGCGGCAGCACGGGCTCGAGCGCGGGGTGGAGCCCGAAGAACCCGTCGAGGTCGAGAGCCGCCCCCGCCAAGCCGGCGGAAGGGGCCGGGATGGCGATCGAGCGGCGCACGTCGTAGTAGGCGCCCTCTCCGAACGGGACCACCATGCTGAGGCCGTCCACCGCGCCGCGCTGGAACACGCAGACCAGGGTCTTCCTCCGCGCACCCCCCGCGGTCTCGGCCAGCAGCGAGCGGCTCATGAACGCGGGCGGCAGGCCCATGGAGAGGAGGGCGAGACCCCCCTGCTTGAGGAACATGCGGCGCGGGATCGAACGCATCATCGGCCTCCTATCGGGTCTGGAACTCGGGCGAGGCGAGGACGAGCGCGGCGGCCCGGGCGGCCGCGGCGACGGGGTCCAGCCCGGCCGTTTCCGACCGGACGATCGCCTCGAGCCGCCCCGTCTCCCGCCCCGGCAGGAGCCGCTCGAGGAGCGCGCCCACCGGGTCGGTTCCGGCAGCCAGCCGGGGGACGTCCAGCCGGACGCCGGCGATCTCACCCCCGACCAGCGAGGTGGCGAGCTCCGAGCGCTGGAGCAGCGCGCCCGCGTTCACCCATACCTCCGCCGCCTCCGGGTACCCCGTCGGCGGCTGGGCGGCGTACGGCAGCTCCCCCGCGGCGTTCAGCCACAGCAGGAGGTCGCGCGAGCGCGGCTCCAGCTCGGCATCCGTCATACGCAGAGCGGCGGCCACAAGCTCGAAGGGCGAGCGAACCTTGCGGCCGTGGACAGCGGGGTCGGCGAACTCGGGCGAGAGGAAGAGCTCCCGCGTCACTGCCCCGAGGTCCCCGTCCGTCCGCAGGAACGTCTCCGCCAGCCGCTCCACCAGGGCGGGAGGCGGATCATCCGCGACGAACGCGTGGGCAAGCTTGGTCGCCACGTGACGGGCGGTCGAGGGATGGCGGGAGAGCATCCCGAGGACATCCATGCCGTCCTCGATCCCGCGGCCGGCGGCGAGCGGCGTGCCCAGGACCGTCTTCGGGCCGGTGTCGTGCCGCTCGGCCAGGAACAGGAAGACCGTGGCCCCCGCGTCCGGGTCCATGCGGGCTCGTTCATAGCGCCGGCGGAACCGCCGGGAGTCCAGGTCGTCGCCGTCCCCGGGCGGGATGGCCGGCGGGTGCCGATCGATCGTCCAGCCCGTGAACGCCCGCGCCACCGTCTCGATGTCGGATTGGGTGTACCCGCCCTCGACTCCCAGCGTGTGCAGCTCCAGCAGCTCGCGGGCGTAGTTCTCGTTGATGCCGCCGGGCCCCCGCGGGGCGCTCGAGTCCGGCGTGAGGCTTCGGAAGTTGTCGAGGTAGACGAGCATCGCCGGATGCCGGGCCGTCGCGACCAGCATGTCCTCGAACCGCCCGAATACGTGGGGCCGGATGGCCGTCCGCTCGTAGTCGGCCACCAGCAGCTGCGGCTGGCCGACCAGGGCGTACACGTTGAAATGGTTGAACCAGAAGTCGGTCATCACGGCCTCGAGCTGTCGATCGGACCGGATCGCGCGATGGAGCCGGGCCATCGACAGCTCGAGCACGATTTCCCGCGGGTGCCGGAATCGCGAGCGGTCGCCGCCCATCCCCGTTTCGCCGCCCGGCACCAGGCGGGGCAGGACGTACGTCGAGGCCATCTGCGGGATCGGAAGCGTGGCCGCCGGATAGTCTGCGAGCACGGCCTCGAAGGCGCCGTCCGGGATCTGGTCGGGCCGAAGCTGCCAGTCGAGCCAGGCCTCGACGCCCATCGACAACACCCGCTCCACGTCACCCGGACGGGGGCCGTAGGTGGCGCGCTGGAGCAGGTGGGTCGCCCGCTCCGCCACTGCGCCCGAGCTCTGCGCCGTGGCCGGGGCCGCCGCGAGGAGCGCCAAGGCCGCGGCCGCGAGCAGCGCCCGCCGCCGGGCCCCGAGGGGAGTCGTCACCGCCATCACCGGGTTCGACCGGGCCTCCCGACCCCGCGTTAAGCGCCGCGGCCTCACCGGGTGAGGGCCCGGACCTCGGCCAGCCCCTCCGGCGTCCACTGCGGCGGCTCCGCCGACTCGGCCACGGCGTGGGCGGTCCGGAAGATCAGGCGCGCCACGCGGGCGGCCTTGTCGGCGTCGATCTTCTCTGCGTGGTCGGAGGGACGGTGATAGTCCGCGTGGACCCCGGCGAAGAAGAACAGCGCCGGGATCTCCTTCCGGGCGAAGTTGAAGTGATCGCTGCGGAAGAAGAACCGCTCCTCGGGCCAGGGATCGTCGACCACCGTGAGGCCGAGCCCGGGGTTCTCCGCCGCCACCCGCTCGACGAGCGGCCCGAGCGAGGAGTATTGGATCCCGATCGCAACGATCGAGTCGGGGGCGTTTCGCCCGATCATGTCGACGTTCACGTTGGCCACGATTCCCTCCAGCGGAACGGTCGGGTGATCGCTGTACCAGCGGGACCCCAGGAGTCCCTTCTCCTCCCCGCTCACCGCCAGGAACACGAGCGTGCGGGCCGGGGGCTCCTCCAGCGCGGCGAACGCCTGGGCCACCTCGATCAGGGCGGCCGTGCCGGAGGCGTTGTCGTCGGCCCCGTTGTAGAGCGAGTCGCCGGCGCCGTCCGCGGCTCCCACGCCCACGTGGTCCATGTGGGCGCTGAAGACGACGTACGTGTTCGCCAGACCGGGGTCGCTGCCCCGGAGCAGGCCGACCACGTTCGGCGGGTGGGCGTCCTCGACCACCCGGGCCATGGCCTGGAAGTGGGACCGGACGTTCTCGAACACGAGCGGCTCGCCCGGCGCCGCCGGCAGGGCGCCCGGCGCGAGCCCTTCACGCTCGAGGATCGACGCCCAGGCGGCCGGGGTCACGAAGAAGACCGGGATCTCGCGGGGCTCCACCAGCGATCGGGTGGGACGGCCGTACACACCCGCCATGCGCTCGATCATGGCGGCGTCGAACTCGGGGCCCAGAACCACCAGCAGCCCGCTCGCGTCGATCTCCTGAGCGGCGCGGCGCGCCCGCGCCACGGCGGTGCGCCAGTCGCGATCGAATCCGCCCGGAATCCCGGTCACGATCAGGGTGCGCGGCCCGTACTCGAACTCGGGAAGGCCCCCCTCGTCCACCCGGCCCACCCAGTGGAAGGTGCCGTGGAACATGTCGACGCCTTCGCGCTCACCCGCTGGCGCGGCGAAGAAGTCGACGCCGTAGCGGAGCATCCGGTTTTCCCCGCCGGCGCCGTTCACGGTACCGAAATGGACGCCCTCGGTGTCCAGGGTGCGGAGCGGGAGCGGGTAGCGCTGGAGGTACGTGCCGCCGTCCCCCGCCGGCTCCAGCCCGAAGGACGCGAACTCGCCCGCGATATAGCGCGCCGCAGATTCGAGCCCGGGGCTCGGCGTGTCGCGTCCCATCATCGAGTCGTGAGCCAGGGCGGTGATCCGCCCGAACATGTCCTCCGCGGTGATCGTGGCCGCGGCCTCGTCGAGGCTGGCCACGTCGGGGTCGGTCGCGGTGCGCGGACCGCCGGCGCAGGCGCCCGCCAGCATCGCGGCGAGGAGCGGCGCGAGAAGCGCGGCAACGGGCGGGGACTCGGTGCAGTCGGTCAAGGATCCTCCGGAGTGGATACGGGTGAGGGGATTACCTCCCAAACTACTCGGGCCCGGCTCTCCGGTCATACCCGCGGCGCGGTGGGACGGTCGACCCGCGGAACCTACCGGGGGTCCTCGTCGCCGGAATGGGGGCGCCGCTCGAGCCGGGTGTCCTGCCACGAGACCGGATCCTCAAGGGGCTCCAGGTGGGTGAACACGGTGGTGTCGGGGAGCGTCTCCCGGATCTCGCGCTCGATCCGCTCCAGCAGGTCGTGGCCGCGCTGGACGCTCCATTCCCCCGGGACCAGGATGTGGAGCGAGACGAACCGCCGGCTGCCCGCCTGGCGCGTCCGGAGGGCGTGGTGCTCGACGCCCTCGGCCGCGTGGGCCTCCAGCACCTCCAGGATCGCCGCCCGGTCCTCGGCCGGGAGCGCGGTGTCGAGAACCCCCTGCGCCGTGCGGCGCAGGAGCGATACCCCGGACACCACCACGTGACCCGCCACCGCGATCGCCACCAGCGGATCCAGCCGCTCCCACCCGGTCACCTCCACCAGCGCCACGCCGACGACCACGCCGATCGACGTCCAGACATCGGTCATGAGGTGCCGGGCGTCGGCCTCGAGCGCGATCGAGCGGTGCTGGCGTCCGGCCCGGTGGAGGACGCGGGCCACCACGAAGTTGACCCCCGAGGCCACCACCGTGATCGCCAGCCCGATCCCCACCTCCTCCAGCGGGCGCGGCTCCAGCAGCCGGCCGACGGCCACGTAGAGGATGCTTCCCGCGGCCAGCAGGATGAGCGCCCCTTCGAAGCCACTGGAGAGGTACTCCGCCTTGGAGTGGCCGTAGGCGTGCTCCTCGTCGGCGGGGCGGGCCGCGGCGGCGAGGGCGAAGAGGGCGAAGATCGCGGCGGAGAGGTTGACGAGCGACTCGAGCGCGTCGGAGAGGAGCCCCACGGACCCGGTCAGATGGTACGCTCCGCCCTTCAGCGCGATCGTGACGATCGCGGCGCCGATCGAGAGCCAGGCGTAGCGCTGGAGGCTCCGCTCCACGCCCGTCAATCTATCCGTTCCGCCCGCCGCCGGACGTGGGCGTTCACGAAGTACCGGTCGAGGACCTCCGCGGGCAGGTCCCGCGCCCCGCGGACGACCCCCACGCAGCGGGGGCCCCCGCACGCGCAGTCGAACGGCTCGGCCATCTCCCACTCGGTGGAGGGATAGAAGAAGGTGAGCTCCTCGCCCGGCTCGATGTCGCGCTCGGCCACCACTTCCATCCGCTCGACGTCGAGGCGCACGTTGGGGTCACAGGAGTGGTTGAGCGTGGCCAGCCCCCCCACCTCCACGTGCTCGTCGTCCCCCACCTGCACCGTGAGCCGGGTCGGCCGCCGCCGCCGCGCCGTTTGCGGAATCGCGCACACTACCTCCCCCCGCCGGAACCCGCGCGAAGTGGCCAGCCCCCGCGCGCCGTCGCGCTCGAACGTGTGGAGGAAGTTCGGATCGGGGGAGGGGGTCGGATCCATGGGTGGATGCGCGTGAAGGATGGCGGACGCGGCGGACGCGCGCCAGAGAGAACCGGGCCGGAGCTCGCGAGCGGCCGAAGCTCATCCCGCCGAGAGAGTCCGGCAGGCCCGCGCATCCAGCAGCCGGCGGTCCGCCGTGACCAGCGTCAGCTCGTAGACCCGCGCCGTGGCGGCCAGGAACCGGTCGGCGGGGTCGGGATGCGGGAGCCGCACCCGCCGGCCCTCCAGAGCCACTTCGTGGTTCAGCGCCGCCTCCCGCATCGACGAGCTCGCCAGGGCGTCGCGAACCCACTCTCCCGGCTCCCCGAACCGCGTCACCACCACCGGCCGCCCCGTCCGCTTCACCCGCCGCATCACCGCCAGGCAAGTCGCCTTGAACCGCGAAATCGCGATCGTATCCTTCTCCATGGGCAGATCGTACCATGGTCCAGGACCATGATCAATCTTCAGAAGACGGTTCCGAGCTCGATCAGCGTCGCGTCGTTGCCTCTTTGCAGGCGTTGTTCGACCGTGAGCCGCACCGTGTACCGGGTCCCGGGGAAGTGCGCGCTCACGTACGGAATGAACCCGCGCCTCGCTTCGTCTCCCGTCAGATCTTCGAGACGCGCTCCGATGCCGATGAAATAGTGGGGAATGTACTCCCCCTCCACCGACCACCGGCCGCGCAGCGGATCCCCGACTCGAGCCAGACCGGCGATCGCGGTCCAGTGGATCGATCCGCGGCTGCCCGTGGTCACCGCTTGGAGGAGGTACCGCTCGGAGTGGTCGTAGAATGCATGCGCCCCGAAAGAGGTCAGGCCGCGTCGGATGTAGGATTCGACGAAGACCCCCTTCGGCTCCAGCTCCAGCTCGTTGCTCGCCTCGATGCGGGCTTCGCTCGTCAGCGGGATCGAAAACTCACCGGGCAGCGGCAACGTCGCGAACGTCGTCCAGTCCCATCCGGTGCCCACTCGCCCGGTCCATCCCACGCGCACGGAGGGCGACCGGCCGGCTGGCGAGAAGGCGCGCAGCGACAACTGGCGGCTGGCCGCTGTCGTCAGATCGCCTTCCGGATCGCGAGCCAGCCCTTCGTCGCTCCCGGGCAAGCCGCTCGCGAGCACGAGCGGTTCGCTGAGTCCCAGCCGCAGCGAAACGTCCACCTGGTTCAGCTGCCGGTACTGGCCCACCGCGATGTCCAGATTGTCCGCCGCCGCAACGAGAAACAGATCCTCGAACCGGCCCGAACGGTCGCGCAGACGGATCCGGCCATCCCGCCGCTGCGTCTCTAGACTGACCATCCGCCACTCCACGAAATACCTCAACCACGGCGCCACCACCGCGCCTCCCGAGATGATCTCCACCTTGTTCAAATACGCCCGGACTGCCTCGCTGACGTCCGACTCATCGTGCAGCGCGTCCGATCGACCGCTCATCCAGACAGCCAGCGGAATCGTTCCGCGCGAGCGAAAGCCGGGGGGCATCCGGTAGCCACGTGCGCGAAACTGTTCGCCGAAGGCGTTCAGCTTCGGCGGCGCCACATGGCACTGCTGGCATGACACGTTGTACCGCCGCGCGAAGAGGGGAATCGCGGTGGCCTCGGCCGCCTGCACGACACAGACGGCAACGATCAGGAGGATTCGTCCAAGGGTCTCGCGATGCATTCGGCGCCTTCCGGGGCTCGAGATCGAGCGATTTAGCCTAGACTAAATCATTCCCGGAAAGAGCGCAAGCCATCGTCTAAGCCCGTATCCCCCAGCGCACGGAAGTGGATAGGCCGCGGAGCGTGGCCGACATCGGCCTCCGAACGACCGAGGGAGACCGAGGCGTAGCAGCGCTACGCCGCAGATCCCCCGACGGAGGAGGTGGCCGCGGGGCACCCGCGAAGCGGGTCGCGCCGCGATACGCGGCTCGTACTCGATACGCGGCCCACCCGCGCAAGGAAGTAGATAGGTCGCGGAGCGTGGTCGAGATCGGCCCGGAAGCGAGGAGGGGGGCCGAGGCGTAGCATCGCTACGCCGCAGGCCCCCCGACGAGTGCGCGGGCCGAGATCGGCCGCGATACGCGGCCCGACCTACTCCACGGTTTGGATGATGTCGAAGATCGGCAGGTACATCGCCACCACCATCCCACCCACGACCACGCCCAGGAACACGATCATCACCGGCTCGATGATCGAGGTCAGCGCGGCCACCGCCGCTTCCACCTCGTCGTCGTAGAAGTCGGCGATCTTGTCGAGCATCTCGTCCAGGCCGCCGGTCTGCTCGCCGACGTTGATCATCTGGGTGACCATCGGTGGGAACACCCCGCTCTTCTTCAGCGGTTCGGCGATCGTCTCGCCCCCGGCGATCGAGACCCGGCTCTCCATCACGGCGTCCTCGACCACCCGGTTCCCTGCCGTCCGGGCGGTGATCTCGAGCCCCTCCAGGATCGGCACGCCGCTCTGCACCAGCGTCCCGAGGGTCCGGCTGAAGCGGGCGATGGCGGCCTTCCGCAGCACCACTCCCAGGACCGGCATGCGGAGCAGCAGCCGGTCCGTGTTCAGGCGTCCCTGCGGGGTCGCTCGATAGGTGCGGAGCAGGTAGATGGCCAACCCAATGGCCGCGCCGACCGCCCACCAGTACCCGACCAGGAAGTCGGACAGCACCATGACGATCCGCGTGGGCAGCGGCAGCGCCACTCCGGCGCTCTCGAAGAACCCGGCGAAGGTCGGAATCACGAAGATGAGGAGGATGGCGATCGCGATGGCCGCGAAGGCCATGACCGTGACCGGGTAGAACATCGCCCCGCGCACCTTCCGCTTCAGCGACTCCGAGGCCTCGAGGTACTCCGCCAGCCGCAGCAGGATGGTGTCCAGGATGCCGCCGGCCTCGCCGGCCGCCACCATGTTGATGTACACCTCGCTGAAGAACTCGCGGTGCCGCCGCATCGCGTCGGCGAGAGTGGACCCCGCCTCCACTTCGTTCAGGATGGCGCGGATCTTCGCCGCCACCTTGGGGTTGGTCTGCTGGGTCGCCAGGATGTCCAGCGACTGCACCAGCGGCAGCCCGGCGTTGATCATGGTGGCGAACTGCCGCGTGAAGACCACCAGGTCCTTCGTCTTGATCCCGTTGCCGAACGAAAACTTGATCTCCTTCGGCTTCTCCTTGACCTGCGTGACCACCATCCGTCTCCGGCGCAACAGACCGATGACGTCGGCCTCGGTGGACGCGGTCATCTCGCCGCTCTGCGTCTCGCCGCCGACGGTGCGGGCCTTATAGGTGTAGACAGGCATGATCGATTACCCCCCGCTCCCGCCCGAGCGGTGCTGGGCGATCAGACGATTCAGCTCGGCGTGATCCTCGCTGCGGTTCATGATCTCCTCCTCCTCGCTGGTCCCGGACAGCCAAAGGTTGAACAGGGCCTGGTTCATCGTCTGCATCCCGTGCTTACCGCCGGCCTGCATGGACGAGTAGATCTGGTGCGTCTTGCCGTCCCGGACGAGCGCCCGGATCGCCGGCGTGACCACGAGGACCTCGGCCGCCATGGTCCGGCCGCCCTGCTTCTTGGGAATGAGCTGCTGCGTGACGATCCCCTCGAGCACCGCCGCCAGCTGGGTCCGGATCTGGGGCTGCTGCTCGTGCGGGAACACATCGATGATGCGGTTGATGGTCTCGGCCGCCGAATTCGAGTGCAGCGTGGCGAACACCAGGTGGCCGGTCTCGGCCATGGTGATCGCGGCCCCGATCGTCTCGGGATCGCGCATCTCGCCGACCAGGATCACATCGGGGTCCTGCCGCAGGGCGTACTTCAGCGCGTTGGCGAAGCTCTTGGTGTCGGAGCCCACCTCCCGCTGGTTCACCATGCTGGACCGGTGATTGTGGATGAACTCGATCGGATCCTCGATGGTGAGGATGTGGAGCCGCTTGTGCCGGTTGATCTTGTCGATCAGCGCGGCCAGCGTGGTCGACTTGCCCGAGCCCGTCGACCCGGTGACCAGGACCATGCCGTTGACCCGCTCGGCGAAGGACTCCACCACCGGCGGCAGGCCCAGCTTGTCGAAGTCGAGGATCTCGAACGGGATCTGACGGATCGCCAGGGCCACCGCCCCGCGCTGGCGGAACACGTTCGCCCGGAAGCGGCTGAGCCGCGCCACGCCGAACGAGAAGTCCAGCTCGTCGTCGACCTCGAAGGACCGCTTCTGCTTCTCCGTGAGAAGGCTGTATGCCAGCTCGATCGTCTCCTTGGGCGTCAGCTTGTCCGTCCAGGTGGTCGAATCCCGGAGGATGCCGTCGACTCGCAGCTTGGGGGCCTGCCCCACGGTCAGATGCAGGTCCGAGCCCTCGGCGGCCACGAGCTCCTCCAGCAGATCGCGGATCGAGGTCTTCCGGTCGGCCGCCGCGCTGGGCTGGGCGGTTAGAGCTGGGGCGGACTCGGTCATGTTCCTCTCCTCGGTGGTGTTCTTCCCGGTCATCGTCATCCTAGAACAGGCTCGTCTCCCGCAGGATCTCGTCCAGCGTGGTCACTCCGGCCTGCATCTTCAGGATCCCGTCCTTGCGAAGCGTGATCATGCCGTCGTCGATGGCCTGGTTGCGGAGGTCCTCGACGGAGGCGTTGTTGGTCACGAGCCGCCGAAGCTCGGCGCTGATCGGCATCACCTCGTACAGCCCGACGCGCCCCCGGTAACCGGAGTCGTCGCACTCGACGCAGCCCTTTCCCTCGAAGTACGGGGCGTCCGCGTCGTCGCCCTCGATGCCGGCGTTGCTCAGGATCTCGGGCGGGTAGCGGTGCGGTGACTTGCACGCGGAGCAGATCCTCCGCACCAGGCGCTGGGCCACGATGCAGTTCAGGGCGCTGGCCACCAGAAACGGCTGCAGCCCCATGTCCACCATCCGATTGATGGTCGACGGGGCGTCGTTGGTGTGGATGGTGGACAGCACCAGGTGGCCCGTGAGGGCCGCCTTGATGGCGATGGAACCGGTGTCCAGGTCGCGGATCTCCCCGACCATCACGATGTTGGGATCCTGTCGGAGGAAGGCCCTCAGGGCGGACGCGAAATCGAAGTCGATCTCCTCGTTGACCTGGACCTGGTTGATTCCCGGCAGGTTGTACTCGACCGGGTCCTCGGCGGTCATGATGTTCACGCCCGGCTGGTTGAGCCGCGTGAGCGCGGAGTACAGCGTGGTGGTCTTCCCGGAGCCGGTGGGTCCGGTGACGAGCACGATGCCGTACGGCGCCTCGATCGCCGTCAGGAAGACCTTCAGGCCCGATCCGGGGAAGCCGAGCTTCTCGAGATCCAGCGTCAGATTCGACTTGTCCAGGATCCGGAGCACGATCTTCTCCCCGAACAGCGTGGGGAGCGTGGAGACCCGGAAGTCGATGACGCGGCTCCCCATCTTCATCTTGATGCGCCCGTCCTGGGGTACGCGGCGCTCGGCGATGTTGAGGTCCGAGAGGATCTTCACCCGCGAGATGATCGCCGCCTTCATCCGCATCGGCGGGCTGAGCATCTCGCGCAGGACCCCGTCGATCCGGTAGCGGATCCTAAGCTCGTCCTCGTACGGCTCGATATGGACGTCGGACGCGCCCCGCTGGACCGCGTCGGCGAGCAGCGAATTGATGAACTTGACGACGGGAGCGGCCTCGATCTGGGCGGCCAGGACGCTGTAGTCCTCTTCTTCCTCCTCCTCGACGACCTCCATGTCGAACTCGCCGAGGTTCTCGAGCAGCTGCTTGTACGCGCCGCTCCCGCTCGTATCGTAGTGCTGGGTGATCGCGTCGATGATCGAATACTCGTCGGCCACCACCGGATCGATCTCGTAGCCGGTGAGGAACTTGAGGTCGTCGATCACCGTCCAGTCCGTGGGATCCCCCATGGCAAGGACGATCGTGTTCCCCTCTCGGCGGACGGGGAACACCTCGTACTTCTGGGCGATCTCCGCCGGGATGAGCTTGAGCACATGGGGGTCGACCTGGACGTCCCCGAGGTCCACGCCGGCGACGCGGTACTGCCGCTGGAGCATCTGGGTGATCGTGCGCGGCTCCACGAACCCGAGCTCGATCAGGTTGTAGCCCAGCTTGTGGCCGCTGGACTTCTGCCGCGAATGGGCCTTGGAGATCTGCTCGGCAGTGACGAAGCCTTCCTGGAGGAGCATGGCGGGGATGTTGAGGCCGGGACCGTAAACCGGGTCCGGCCCCTTGGGGGTCGGACGGTGGGTCGTCCCGACTGCGTCGGGCGGGGACGTGCGAGCCCGGCTCGTGGAAGGTCCGCTCACTTCATTTCCTCTCTTCTCGTGCGATCGTCGGGTTTTCCCCGGGGAACGGAACCCCCAGTCGGGTCGCGTTTTGCAGTACACGGAGCCGGGCCGGCCCCACCCCCTCGACTGCGAGGAGGTCCGACCAGTCGCGAAAACCGCGTCTCGCGCCACGTTCCTCGAGTATCTGTCGTGCAAGTTGTGGACCAATTTTCGGGAGTCCCTCGAGGAAAGCCGCGTCCACGCGGTTGAGGTCCGGCGGATTCGGTGGAAGCGCGCCCGCCGCCTCGGCGGCTCCCTCCCGCGTGACCGGCCGGGCCGGCCCCGCCGGCCACGCCAGCCAGGGTCGAAGCCGCTCCAGCCGGACCGGCCCGATCCCCCGGATCGCGAGCAGGTCCTCGGGCTGGCGGAAGGGGCCGTGCCGCACCCGATGCTCGACGATGGCGATGGCGGTCCGGGGGCCGACTCCCGGCAGCCGGTCCCAGTCGGCCCGGTCCGCCGCGTTGGGATCGATCGGCTCGGGGGGCGAGCCCGCCCGACCCCGCTCGTCCCGCAGGGCCAGGCCCGCCGCGTACCAGCCCGCGCGGGGGTCGTCCGGGGAGAGCGCCGCCGCCAGCGCCTCAGCGGTCGGCAGAGGGGGATCCAGCCGCGCCGACACGCGGGCCGCGAGGCCCTGGTCGGCCCCCGTCGCGCGCAGGACCGTCCCCACCGCCCAGGCGAGCGCCAGCGCCGCGATCGCGCTCCGCTCGACCGGCGTGAGGCGCGCGCGGGCGGCTGTCAGACGATCGACGATCCGGGGCCCCATCGGGGCCATTGGAATGCAGGAATCGGACCCGAAGGCGACCTGGACGGGCCCGGGTCCATCGGCGACGTTCGGAGTCCATGGCCAAAGTCCCCACCCGCCCGCGCGTGGTCGTCATCGGCGCCGGATTCGGCGGCCTGCAGTGCGCGAAGGAGCTCGCCGGGCGGCCGGTGGACGTCCTGCTCCTGGACCGTCAGAACTACCACCTCTTCACCCCGCTCCTCTACCAGGTGGCGAGCTCGCTCCTGAACCCGAGCGACATCGCCATGCCGGTGCGCGCCGTCATCCACGGCTGGGCGAACGTCCGCTTCCGGCTGGCCGACGTGACGGGGGTCGACCTGGATGCGCGGGTCGTGCGCACGGCCGACGGCGCCGAGATTTCCTGGGACTGGCTGGTGGTGGCCGCCGGCAGCCGCAGCAACTTCTTCGGCCTGGACTCGGTCGAGCGGACGGCGGTCGGCCTCAAGGACCTGCCGGACGCGATCGTGATCCGGAACCAGGTGCTGTCGTGCTTCGAGACCGCCCAGTGGATCGACGACGTCTCCGCGCGAGCGCCGTTGACCACATTTGTAGTCGCCGGTGGCGGCCCGACGGGCGTCGAGTATGCGGGGGCCCTGTCCGAGCTGCTGCGACTCGCTCTCCGGCGCGACTTCCCCGAGCTGGACATCGGCAGATCGCGAGTGATCCTGGTCGAGGCCGCGGAGCGGATCCTGGGGGACTTTCCTCCCGACCTCGCCGACTACGCCGCCGGCGAGTTGCGCCGACGCGGGATCGAGGTCCGGACCGGCGTCGCCGTGACCGGGGCGGACCCGAGCCGGGTGGAGCTTTCCGACGGCTCGGCGATCGAAGCGCGAACGCTGGTCTGGGCAGCGGGCGTGCTGCCCGAGGCGCTGGCCGGGGCGCTGGCCGCGCCCCGCTCGGCGGGCGGCCGGATCGAGGTCGCGCCCGACCTCCGGATCCCCGGATCCGAGCGCGCGTTCGCGATCGGCGACATCGCGGCCGTGGACCAGGGCGGCGCCGTGCTTCCCATGATCGCTCCACCCGCCATGCAGGAGGGCCGGCACGCCGCCGCCAACATCCTGCGCGCCATCGCGGGCGAGCCGATGCGGCCCTTCCGCTACCGCGACAAGGGTCTCATGGCCACCATCGGACGGAACGCGGGGATCACCGTGAAGGGCCGGGTGCGGCTCAAGGGGTTCCTGGGGTGGGTCGCCTGGCTGGTGATCCACCTGTACTACCTGATCGGCTTCCGGAACCGCATGACGGTGCTCTTCGGCTGGGTCTGGGACTATCTGCGCTTCGACCGGCCGATCCGGATCATCGCCCGCGGCAAGCGGCCGCCGCCGTAGCGGCCCTCCGCCACCCGGCCCTCCTACGGACCGCCCTGTTCCCGGATCACCGCCAGAACCACCTCTCCGACCACATCCAGCGTGCGGGCCGACACCTTGTCGGCGGTGTCCTCGCGCGTGTGCCAGTAGGGGTAGTCGAAGTCGATCACATTGATGGTCCGGATGCCGGCCTCGTTCAGCGGCAGGTGGTCGTCGACGATCGATTGCCCGATCACGTCCACGA
The DNA here is from genome assembly GCA_035524915.1 of Gemmatimonadota bacterium. Taxonomy (GTDB): domain Bacteria; phylum Gemmatimonadota; class Gemmatimonadetes; order JACCXV01; family JAHWKZ01; genus DATLFF01. The sequence goes on from DATLFF010000046.1 coordinate 14,919, forward strand.
AGATGTCGCCGTACCCCAGCTCGTCGGCCTTGTCCCAGACCCGCCCCACCACCTCGGGCGCGTACGCCATGCTGTTTCCCTCCCGGGGGAAGCGCGGGCTCTGATCCCCCACCAGGTCGAGCAGGATGCCGTACAGGGGACGGTACGTGTCGCCCCGGGTGTCGGCGAAGTGGCGGGCGCCGAGGAGCATGTCCTCGATGCGGGTGGCGAAGGTCACGGGGTCGTGACCCCAGTCCTCGCCGTCGGTGAGGAGGATGTCCACGCCGACCCCGGGCGGGCTCGCGGCCAGCGCGTCGGCGATCGTCAGCAGGATCGCCACGCCCGACGCCCCGTCGTTGGCGCCCGGCAGGGGCAGGGCCCGGTCCGCCGCGTCGGCCGAGCGCTCCGAGACCGGACGCGAGTCCCAGTGCGCGAGCAGCAGCACCCGCGAGGCCACCTCCGGCCGGAACCGCGCGAAGACGTTGGTCAGCCGGAGCGTGTCGCCGACGGTGGTGACGTGGGTGAACGGGATCTGCTCCACCGCATCGGCGCGCTCGGCCAGGTACGCCGTCATCCACTCCAGCGCCGCCGCGTGCGCCGCCGTCCCCGGCACCCGCGGTCCGAACTCCATCTGCCGCCGCACCAGACTATCCGCCAGCTCCGCGTCGAACTCCCCCGCCCCCACCCCCTCCGGCCCCCCCTCGCAAGCCACCCCCACCGCGATCCCCAAGGCGGCCCCCACCACAATCCCTCTGCCGATCCACCCTCGCATGAACGTGAACCTACCTCCCCCTGGAATGGTCGACAGCGCGTTCCGTGGTGGCGAATCAGAACAGGAAGTCGAGATACGCCTCCAACCCCATCGTCTTGTTCACGATGTCCCGCTTCAAGTCCTCCCGCGCCAGATAGCTGAACGCGAACCCCGAAACCACGCGCCCGAACTCGTACGACACCGACGGCCGGATCTCCGTCGTGAGCGTCTTCAGGTTCAGCGCCCCCTGTTCGGTCGCGCCGAGCCCCGGCAGCAGCGTCGCGTCCTCGCGCCACCGGCGGGCGACCGTGAGCCCGGTGAGCAACGGCTTCTGAAGCGTCACTCCCCACAGCGTGGGGAACGGTATGTAGAGCCTCGTTCCGGGCCGCACGTGCCAGTTCAGGTTCAGCAGCAGATCGGTCGAGCTCTCCTCCCGGCGGCTGTCGATCTCGCCTCCTCGCAGTGTGGCCGTCCGGGTCGAGCTGCTGTTCGCGCGGAGGTCGGTCGTGATGCCGTTGACCCAGGCGATCGTGACCCCCGCCAGCGGGTTCCAGACGTCGCGTTCGTCGTCCTGGAGGAGCTCCCCGTTGGCCCGCCGCTCTCTCGTCTGCCGTTCGTAATCGGAGCGGAGCGTCAGCGACGGCATCCACCGGGACAGGAGAGGGACGCGGAGGTTCGGCCAGCGGAGCTCCACCTCGGGCCAGACGGTGGTCGAGATCTCGTTGGAGCCTTCGAAGTAACGGCGGTCCTCATCGGTGGAGCGATATCCACCCGTGAGACGCGCGCCGCGCCACAGCGCCAGACCCGAGGTGATCCCCATCGACTCGCTCTCGCCCACGTTCTGGGGCCTCTCCTCGCCGATGGCCCGCTCCAGCTCGCCGAATCCCAGCGAGAACGCCAAGCCGGGGTCGTCTTCCTCCTGGACGTACGCGACGCTCTGGCGCCGCCGGAAGTCCATCCGCACGGGCTCGAACGTCGTGCGCCACCAGACATCCACGGTCTCGGTCCCGGCGATCGTGGCGACCAGCTCAGGCGCCGAAAACTCCATCGTCAGCGTCTCGTTCGTGATCACGGAGAAGTCGCGCAGGTCGAGGCTGTCCAGCGCCCGCGCGGCCTGGCGGGTGTGGTTGCGGCGGAAGGAGCTCGAGTAGGTGTACCGCGGAGTGATCCACTTCGCGACGGGAGGGGTCCAGGAGAAATCGAAGTCGTGCGAGCGCACCGCGTCGACGCCGAGCGCGCCGCGCGAGATCACGGTCTCCGGGAAGATGAGGTCGCGAGTGTTGTCCAGCCGGAAGCTCGCCCGCATGGACGCCAGGGGCTGGAACGACAGGCGCGCGGTTCCCGCCAGCGTTCGGGTAGTGTCGGCCGTCAGGTCGGTTCCCTGCGGCAGGACCTTCTCGAGCCGTCGGTCCTGGTCCACCGTCTCGACGCTCAGCGAGACGTCGGTGGGAGCCAGGTTCAGATCGGCGCTCGCCAGTCTCTGCATCGCCCCACTGCGCCGGATCGCCTCGGGCCAGGGCAGGTCCGCGATCCAGCCGAGGCCGAGGGGCATCGTGCGGGAGCGGAAGCCGTGCCGGTAGCCGAGCCACGCGTCCAGCCGCCCGCGGTCCGTGTCGAGGTCGACGGACCCCGACTCCTCGCCGCGCCACGTGATCCGCGTTTCGAGCCGGTCGAGCGTGGCCGCGATCAGGGGATTCCGCGACTCGCGCGAACGGAAGGCGCGCACCGTGACCACGTCCGAAACGTCGGACCGGGTGTGCGCCTTCTTCAACTCGGACCCTTCGGTCAGGAGGATGTCCGAGCCGGCCCGGAAGAGCGGGATCGCGCTGTGGGAGCCGTGAGTCCAGGTGAGGGGAACGGAGACGCCCCATTCCTCCGGCAGGAAGCGATCGAGTCGGACCAGCGCGTCGACGCTCAGCGTCCCCCGGTCGAAATTGTTGCGGGCCCCGCCGAAGCTCCGGTAGCGGGCGCCTCGCGTCTCGTAGAACATGGTCACGCTGGCCACGTCCGCGAGCTCCGCGGTCGCGTTCAGATAGGCCGCCGCGCCGCCTTCCCGCACCGGCCCCTGGAGCCGCCACTCGTTGATCCAGAATGCGCCCGAGAGCACGGAGCCCGTCGTATTCTCCACCCCGATCGTGAGCTGGCCCACCTCGGTGAGCGTCGGGGGTGGGGTGGTCGCACTGGTGATCCGGACCCGGTAGAGGCCGTCCTCCGAGACCGCCGTCCCGAGCTGGGCGCCGGCCTGGTCGAGGCTGTCGAGCAGGGACTCCTTCAGCCGCGTGAACACGTCGAAGTCGATCACGTGCTCCTCCCACTCGAGACCCTGGAGAGGCGCCGCGTATTCGTAGACGTTCAGGGTGTCGATTCCGAACGCCACGAAGAACCTCGGCTGCTCTCCGGAGTCGGTGGGGCGGCCCTGGACCCAGACCGCCATCCGCTCGTAGTCGATGTAGGTCTCGCGATCGAACAGCGGACGGTAGATCGCGCCGCGGGCCCCCGGAGGGACTCCATCGTAGCCGAGCTCCAGGGACTGCTCCCGGATGAGGCTCGCGATTCCGGCCACCTGGTCGGCGCGATCCTGCACCGCCGACACGCCGGGCGGGCTCGTGTAGTTGGGGTTCTCGAGGCCGTTGACGGCCGTGACCCGCAGGCTGTCGCTGTCCGGTCCGGCCAGCGGTTCGCCGTCCGGTCCGACGATCCCGCGCTCCAGGAACGTCGAGCCGACGATCTCCAGCCGGGCGAGCCGGAACTCCGTCCGCTCCTCCACATCGGAGAACGTGAGCCGGACGATCCGCACGTTTCTCCGGTCCGGATCCCCCACGAGCTCGTCCGGGGCCGAAAGCGGCAGCCGGATCTTGCGGAATCCGGTGCTCGCGCGGCTCCCCGGCACCACGTACCTGGAATCGGTCAGGTCCAGCTCCCATCGAAGCACGTCGTCCCGCCGGTCGAGCAGGCCGTTCAGGTTGTGGTCCTCGCTGTCGAGGATGGTGTTGTTCTCGGTCCCGTTGGGGTTCACCGGGAAGCCGAGGGCGTCGAAGGTCAGGTCCATGTCGTCGTTCCCGTCATCGCCGGGCACGTTCAAAATGTCGCGCCCCGCCACTCCGTCGAGCCCCGTGTCCTCGCCCACGTCGAGGTTGTTGTCGCGCGTGTCGGGGTTGGCTTCCTCGGTGTCCAGCACTCCGACCCCGACCGGGACCCCGTCCTTGTCGAACCGGACCGCATCCTCGTCCACCGTGCCCAGGTCCACCAGGATCGTGCCGCGCTCGCCCCGGACGAAGAACTCCACGAACTCCTGCCGGGTGAGGTCCTCGCCGTTGGGCGAGAGGACGACCGCGATCGAGCGCCAGGAGTCCCGCCGCTCGCCCGGCGTGTCGCCCCGGGGATTCAGCTCCACGAACAGCACGTTCTCGCCCTGATCCACGCCGATGATCCCCGGGGTCACCTGCCGGGCGTCCAGTGCGAACGTGTACCAGCGCGCGGCGGCGGCGCTCAGCAGGTCGAACGAGGTCCCCTGCGGCGCGGAGGAGAACCGCCAGATGCGGAAGAACAGGCTCACCTGCTTGGCGATCTCGATGTTCTCGAAGTCGTTCAGAAAGACCCGTCCCTCGGTGTTCGGGTCCGGCAGGCTGTAGGCCAGCTCCCCGCGCACGCTCAGATGGGAGCGCTCCTCGGTCTCGATGCCCGGGAGGGCGTCGAGCCAGCGGGTGAGAACCGGCATCTCCGAGGCCCACGATCCGTCCACCTCGCCGATCATCGTGCGGGTCGGCTCGGCGCCCAGGATCGGCCGGTTGGCGAGGCTCTCCTGATCCTGGACCAGCAGCGTGGTGTTGAGCGCGGCGTTCTGCGCCACCCGCCACGTGCCGGCCGCTCCCCACAGGCTGGTCGGCGCGAGGTTGAACAGGGGGGCCACCTCGAAGCGGATCGAGACCGACTGATTCGGATGGCGCTCGGCGAGGCCCGCCGGATCGGTGAACACGAGCTGCCCGAAGTCGTAGAAGATCTGGTAGTCCTGGCCGCGTACGAGCGTCTGGTTTCCGATGGTGATCGTCTCGGACCCCTCCAGGACGTTGGCGGCGCCCAGCTCCACCTCGCCCGTCAGCCCACCGCGCGAGAGATACGACGCCCCGATGAAGTAGACCTGGTCGTCGAGCGCGGTCCGCTGCGGGTCGCTGTTGAAATAGAGCCGCCGGTTGGGGACCTCGAGGGGGATCGGCTGGCCGGTGGCGTCGGTTGGCTGGAAGAACGGCAACACGTCCGGGAAGACCAGGTAGTCGGGCCCGCCGAACGGATCGCGCAGGACGCGCGGCACCGCCACGCGGCCGTTCTCGTCGGTGACGCCGAAGATCTCCGAGTACTTCCGCGTCTCCCCGTTCAGGACCTCGAACGTCTGCTGGAGATCCTGCGTTCCCCGATAGATCGAGAGCGCCAGGGAGCTCAGCTCGATGTCCGGCTCGCGCAGCGAGTAGACGTTCCGCAGGGTGTAATCCCAGGTGAAGTCGAGAGTGTCGGGATTCAGCGGCTTGATCAGCTTGAGATCCACCTCCTGGGCGCCGAGCACGGTTCCCACGCGCGTCTCTCCCACCGTGGTGTAGGCGACCGCGAGCACCTCGTCGTCGTTGAGCTGGCGCCGCATCTGGAGGACGAGGGCGTCGGTGATCACGTAGTCCTCGCCCTCGATCAGCAGGTCGAAGAACCCGGTGTGGGCCTCGGAGGGGAACGCCGCGGGCTCGAGCGGATTCACCCGCGCCACGCCGGGCTTGGAGGCCTGCTCGCGGTTGTTGGTGAAGTTTCCGTCGTCCAGCCACACGTCGATCGTCGACGCGACCGGCCGGGAGGCGGGATCGGTCAGCGCGCTGCCCTTGTTGGGGTAGGCGAGCCGCGGGCCGGCCAGGCTGTCGGGATGGACGATGAAAAAGAACCGGCTGTTCTGGAACTGGGTGTCCTTGATGTCGAGGGTCACCTCCTGGAGCACTCCCCCCCCGCCCGGCGAGATCGTGATCGACCGCGAGGTGGACTGGCCCTCCTTGCGGGACCCCAGGACTCGCAGGTCCACCGGTCCCAGCTGGGCCACCGCCTGGGCGCCGAAGGTGCCGACGGCGGCGTTCGCGCCCATGAAGCGCGACGGCGGCAGGGCCACCCGGATGTCGCCCACCTCCACCTTCTTGAGGATCTCGTCCTCGGTGCCGGTGTAGGCAGCGGTGATCAGCTGCTTGGAGTCGA
>DATLFF010000047.1:0-20560 GCA_035524915.1 Gemmatimonadota bacterium
ACGACCAGCGCCCGAACGCGTACGCCGCGGCCTCGCGCCGGGCGGGGTCGTCCGACGTCAGGAGGCCGGCCAGCCACGCGGTGGCCGGGGCGTGATGGACTCCGCGGAGCCCGAACCGGGCGATGGCCATCGCCCGCGCCCACTCCTCCGCCGGCCGCGGCGCGGTCTCCGCCAGCCGGCCCAGAGCGGCCGAGCCGCCGGTCTTCCCCACGGCCTCCAGCAGACGGGCGCGGACGGTCGCGTCCGGCTCTCGGCCGAGCGCCTCGAGCAGCTCCCCGGCGGCGGTCGAATCGGCCGTCTGCCCGAGGGCGAAGGCGGCGTCGGCGCGGACCCGCGAGTCGGAGTCCCCCAGCGCGTCCAGGAGCGCGGGCACGGCCGAGGTGTCCTGGACGGAGGCCAGGGCGAAGGCCGCGCGGGCGCGAACGGCGGGGTCGGTATCGTCCAGGCGGGCCGCGAGCGACGCTCCGTCGCGCCGGACCTGCAGGTCCACCAGCGCCTGGAGGTCCGGGCGAACGAGGAGCCCGTCGGAGGGCCGGCCCCCCGCGGCGGGACCGTCCTGGGCGGCGGCCGGCGAGGCGGCGAGGGCGAAGAGGGCGAGGAGGATCCGGGTCACGGCGCCGAAGGATAGCGGGTGCGCCGGCGATGCGCCGACCCTCACGACGCTTCCGGTAAGCGGCCTTACGGATGTCGCCCGTCGATCCGCCTAGGATTTGACCGGACTCGAGACTACGGAGGGATCGATGCGTGAGATCACGTTCGGGCTCATCCTGGCCGGCGCGACGCTCGCCTGCCAATCGGAGGTCGACAGGGAGCCGATCCTGCTGGATGAAGGCGACACGGTCGAGGTCGTCGCCTACTGGTCGCCGGAGGGGGAGGCCGAGCTGACCCTGGAGGACATCGAGCGCGACCGGTTGGACGACGCCTGGCGGCGGGCCGCATCGATCGACACGTTCGACCGGGCGTGGGAGGAGTCGACCGGCGTCGAGCTAGATACGCTCCGGTGGTCGCCTCCCCCAGGGGGGACCGATCGTCGGGGGGCCGAACCCCTCGCCGCGCCGCCGGACACGGCGGGGACCTCGCGCGCGTCGGGGGAGACCGCCCGGCCGCGGGACACCGGTCCCGGATCGGCCCCGCTCGCGATCGACCGTCGCGACACCCTCCGCGTGCCGCTCCCCGTGGATGGGTCGGCGTCCAGCCGCTCGATCCGGATCGTCCAGACCCTTCTCGACCAGGCCGGCACGAGCCCCGGCATCATCGACGGCCAGTGGGGGAAGAACACCGAGAAGGCGATCTACTGGCTCCAGCGGCGCGAGGGGCTCGCCCCGACGGCTCGGGTGGACTCGATCACCTGGCGCCGGATCGTGGAGCTGAGCGGGTCGGACGGCCGATACCAGGAGGAGGTCACCCTCTCCGCGGAGGGCGTCGCCGGCCCCTTCGTCTCGATCCCGAGTGACGCGTACGAGCAGGGCGAGCTCGACTGCATGTGCTACGGGTCGCTGACGGAAAAGCTCGCCGAGCGGTTCCACACGACCCCGGAGCTGCTGGCGGAGTTGAATCCGGGCACGAACCTCGATTCGCTGGCCGCCGGCGACCGCCTGGTGGTTCCCCTCGTCGGACACCGGGCCGACCCGTCCGGTCGGGTCGCGCGCATCGTGATCTCGGGGGCCGGGCACTACCTGCACCTGGTGGACGGTGCGGGTCGGGTCCTCCACCACTTCCCCGCCACGCTGGGGTCGGAGTACCACCCGAGCCCGGACGGGGAGTTCCGCGTGACCTCGATCGCGTTCGACCCCTGGTTCCACTACCAGCCCGCGCTCCTGGGCGAGGGCTCCGGCCCCAACGTCCGGATCCCGCCGGGGCCGAACAGTCCGGTGGGCGTGGTGTGGATGCAGCTCTCACGGGACCATTTCGGGATCCACGGCACGGCGCGGCCGGAGACGATCGGGTACGCGACCAGCCACGGCTGCGTGCGGCTCACGAACTGGGACGCCCGGTTCGTGGCCGAGCGCGTGACCGCGGGCGTGCCGGTCGAGTTCATCGACGTGGCCGAGGCGCCGCTGGCCGCGCGGTAGGCGGCGCGGGGGCGGGAGCCCCCGCGACCCACTCTGGCGTGGAAGGACGTCCCCGGCTACGATCTCTCCTGGTGGGACGACGGATCCTCCTCATCGTGGTCTTGCTCTTGGCGGGAGTGGCCGGACTCCTGCTCTGGCTGGACCGCGACCGCATCCCGGACTCCGAGCCGGCCATCGCGCTCTGGAGCCCCGACGACACCCTCACCGACGCCGAGATCGAAGCCGGCCGTCACGACGAGTCCTGGCGCGATGCGATCGAGCTGTCGGTGCCCTCCTGGGAGGAGCTGGGGCTCGACACCCTCGCGATTCCGGAGACGTGGGGCGACATCGGCGAGATGGTCGCCCTCGCCTCCAGTCTCGACGATGTTCACCTGCCCCTCGGGGGTCAGGTGGAAGGCCCGTCGGTGCTGTACGTGCAGGTTCTGCTCGACCGGTCCCGGTTCTCGCCGGGCGTGGTCGACGGCAAGTGGGGCAAGAACACCGAGAAGGCCGTGTTCTGGTTCCAGCACCGTGAGGGCCTGCCCCCCACCGGCGTGGTCGACTCCACCACCTACGCCATCCTGCGCGAGCGGTCCGGCGAGCCCACGTCGGCGGTGGTCGAGCACATCCTCTCGGAGGCCGATGTGGAGGGGCCCTTCATGGCCGTTCCCGCCGACGTGTACCGCGCCGCGCGGCTCCCCTGCATGTGCTACGAATCTCTGGCCGAGAAGCTGGGCGAGCGCTTCCACGCATCGCGAGCCGTGCTGGAGGAGCTGAACCCGGGCGTCGCGCTGGACTCCCTCGCCGCCGGCGACCCGATCCAGGTGCCGGCCCTGGCGGGGGCGCCGGAGGACTCCGCCGCGATCGCACGACTGGTGGTGAATGGACGCGGGTTCTACGTCCACGCGCTGGACGCCGACGGCCGGATCCTGTGGCACTTCCCCACCACGCTCGGCACCCGCTACGACCCCTCCCCCGCCGGCAGCCACCGGATCGTCTCGATCCACCTGGACCCCTGGTTCCACTACCAGCCGCGGCTCCTGGCCGGGGTCGACCCGTCGAAGCCCGAGACCCACCTGCCGCCGGGCCCCAACAACCTGGTCGGCGACGTCTGGATCAAGCTCTCGGCGCCGCACTACGGGATCCACGGCACCCGCGACCCGGAGTCGATCGGCTACGTGACGTCGTCGGGCTGCATCCGGCTCACCAACTGGGACGCGCGGGCGCTGGCCGGACGGGTCACCCCGGGCACGTCGGTCGACTTCGAGGATACACGCGAGGAGGCCCCGCCCGCGCTCGAGGGCCCGGCCGGCGGCTAACCGATCCCGGCCAGGAGCCGGGCCAGCGCGTCCAGGTCCACGTTCCCCCCGGACAGGATCACTCCCACCCGCCGCGCGTCCTCCGGCAGCAGCCCCTCGAGCGCCGCCGCGAGGCCCAGCGCACCGGTCGGCTCCACCAGGAGCTTCGTCCGGGACAGGAGGAGCGCCATCGCCGGCGGGAGCATCTCGTCGGGCACCCGCACCACGGCCTCGGCCCGGGCCTGGAGGATCGGGAACGTGAGCGCGCCCGGGAGCGGCGTCCGGGCGCCGTCGGCGATCGTGTGCGGGTCGGGGGCCTCGACCCGCTGGCCGGCCTCGAGCGAGCGCGCGGTGTCGTCGGCGCCCGCGGGCTCGGCGCCGAAGGCGCGGACGCCCTTCGCCTCGGCCGCGGTCGCCGTCCCGGCCAGCAGGCCCCCGCCGCCGACCGGCGCCACCACGGCGTCCAGGTCCGGGACCTCGTCCAGGAGCTCGAGCGCCGCCGTCCCCTGGCCGGCCATGATCCACGGGTCGTCGTAGGGGGGGATCTCCACGCGGCCCTCGGACTCCGCGATCTCCCGCGCCATGGCCTCCCGGTTCTGGCTCCGGGGGTCGTACGGGACCACGGTCGCGCCGTAGCCCTCGGTCGCCGCCCGCTTGGCGCGCGGGGCGTCCGCCGGCATCACGATCTTCGCGTCCACCTCCAGCGAGCGCGCCGCCAGCGCGACCGCCTGGGCGTGGTTCCCGCTCGACCACGCGACGACGCCGCGGCCGCGCTCGTCGTCCGAGAGCGCCAGCAGGCGGTTCGTGGCGCCCCGGATCTTGAACGCACCGGCGCGCTGGAGGTTCTCGCACTTCAAGAAAAGGGTGCGGCCGGCCCGCTCGTCGATCGAGCGCGAGGTGACCACGGGGGTCCGGTGGACGCGCCCGGCGATCCGCTCGGCGGCGGCGCGGACGTCGTCGATCCCGATGGCGAGGGACGTCACCGGGTCAGGCCGCTGCGTCGTCGTCGGCCGCCGGCCCGGTGTCCCCGACCAGAGGCATCGGCTCCGCGACGTCCGCGGCGGACGCGGCGAGCCGCGCCTCCACCTCGGCCACGCGGCGCTTGACCCCCACCACGCTGTCGGGGTTCAGCGACATCGAGTCGATGCCGCACTCGACCAGGAACTCGGCGAAGTCGGGATAGTCGGACGGCCCCTGCCCGCAGATCCCCACCTTGCGGCCGGCCGCGTGGGCCGCCTCGATCACCTGGGCGATCATGATCTGCACCGCCTCGTTCCGCTCGTCGAAGAGCTCGCTCAGCCGGGCCGAGTCCCGGTCCACCCCCAGCACCAGCTGGGTCAGGTCGTTCGAGCCGATCGAGAAGCCATCGAAGCGCTCCGCGAACTGGCGGGCCAGGATCACGTTCGACGGCACCTCGCACATCACGTAGACCTCGAGCCCGTCCCGGCCGCGCTCGAGCCCGTTCTCGGCGAGGACCTCGAGCACACGGTCGGCTTCCTCCAGGGTGCGGCAGAAGGGAATCATGATGAGGACGTTGTCGAGCCCGATCTCGTCCCGCACCATCCGGATCGCGCGGCACTCCATGGCGAACCCCTCGCGGTAGTCCTCGCTGTAGTAGCGCGCCGCGCCGCGGAACCCCAGCATGGGGTTCGACTCCGGGGGCTCGAACTGCCGGCCGCCCACGAGATCCGCGTACTCATTCGTCTTGAAGTCGCTCATCCGCACGATGACCGGGTCCGGATACTGGGACGCCGCGATCTTCGCGATCCCGCGAGCGAGCCGCTCCACGAAGTACCCCGGCCGGTCGCCGTAGCCGGCCGTCAGCCGCAGGATCTCCTCGCGCGCCTCACCGTCCTCCAGCAGGTGAAACCGGGCCAGCGCCATCGGGTGGATGCGGATGTGGTTGTTGATGATGAACTCCATCCGGGCGAGGCCGATCCCCTCGCACGGCAGGCGCCACCAGCGGAACGCCGCTCCCGGGCTGGCGATGTTGAGCATGATCCGGGTCCGGGTCTCGGGCATGTTCGTGACGTCCACTTCGTTCACCTCGAAGTCGAGCCGCCCGGCGTAGACGTGGCCGTCGTCCCCCTCGGCGCAGGACAGCGTGACCTCCGAGCCCGGCTCGAGCGCCCGGGTGGCCCGGCCGGTGCCGACCACGGCCGGGATCCCCAGCTCGCGCGACACGATCGCCGCGTGGCAGGTGCGGCCTCCCTGGTCGGTGATGATCCCGGAGACCCGCTCCATGATCGGCCCCCACGCCGGATCGGTCATCTCCGTCACCAGGATGTCGCCGTCGCCCACCCGGTCCGACTCCTCGGGGCTGGTCAGCCGCACGACCCGGCCGGTGGCGATGGCGTTCCCGACGCTGATCCCCGACAGGATCGGCTCGCCCGGCTCCTTCAGCCGGTAGACCTGGAGGTGGCCCTCGTCGCGTGAGTGGACGGTCTCGGGACGCGCCTGGACGATGAAGAGCCGCCCGGTCTCGCCGTCCTTGGCCCATTCCACGTCCATCGGCCGGCCGTAGTGCCGCTCGATGGCGCAGGCCCAGCGGGCGAGCTGGAGGATCTCGTCGTCGTCGAGGACGTAGGCGCGCTGCTCGGCGACCGAGGTCTCGACCACCGCCACCGGTGCCTCCACCCGCGTTGCGTAGACCATCTTCCTGGCCTTCTCGCCGCGCGTCTTCTCGATGATCGGCATGCACTGGTTCCGCTCCAGCAGCGGCTTGAACACCATGTACTGATCCGGGATCACCGAGCCCTGGACGACCAGCTCGCCGATCCCCCACGCGGCGTTGATCAGGATCACGTCGGGAAAGCCGCTCTCGGTGTCGAGCGTGAACATGACGCCGGAGCCGGCCTTGTCGGAGCGCACCATCTTCTGCACGCCGATCGAGAGCGCGGCGTCCAGCTGGTCGATGTCGCGCTTGGCGCGATAGGCGATCGCCCGATCGGTGAAGAGCGACGCATAGCAGTCCCGGCAGGCGTCGAGCAGGGCCTCCTCGCCGTGGATGTTGAGGAACGTGTCGAGCTGGCCGGCGAACGACGCGTCCGGGAGATCCTCGGCGACCGCGCTGGACCGCACCGCCACGTCCACCGCCTCGCGCTCGTAATGGCCGGACAGCTCCCCGTACGCCTGGTGGATCGCGGCGCGGAGGTCGTCGGGGAAAGTGGCGCTTCGGAACAGGGCGCGGATGGCCCGGCCCGCGTGGGAGACGTCCTCCGCACCGCCCTCGAAGCCCTCCAGGTGGCCACGGATCCCGGCATCGATGCCGGCGTGCTCGACGAAGCGGCGGTAGCCCGAAGTCGTGACGGCGAAGCCCCGGGGCACCCGGATGCCGCAGTCGGCCAGCGTGCCGATCATCTCGCCCAGGGAGGCGTTCTTCCCCCCGACCTCGTCGATGTCGTCCGCGGTGGCGTCTTCGAACCAGCGGATGTAGTCGGCGTCGCTCATGGCGCCTCGGGTCGCTCGTCCCGGGATCGGCCCTCGCGCGGGGCCACGACGCGTTCAATGTACCCGGCGGCGGGGAATCCGAAAGACCGCCCGCGAATACGTGCTGCCCCGGCTCGAGACACGTATATTTATCGGTTCCATGCAGTCGATACTCCTGGAAGCCACCCGCGGCCTCGGCCGGACGGTCCTCCTCGTCCTCGCAGTGGCCTGCTCGGGACCCGGATCGCCGCCGCTGGCGCCGGATCCCGAGCCCCAGCCCTCTCCCGACCCCGGACCCGCCCCTGCACGGGTGGTCTACCTCGTGTCCCACCCCGACAGCCTGAACGGCTCGGAGAAGGGGATCCGCGATCTCGCCGCCGCCCTGACCGGGCTGCCGGTGGTGCTCGTGGACGACCACGCCTTCCGCGTGTCCGACCTGGAGGGGTGCCGACTGGTCCTCATGAGCAAGAACGTGGACGACGACGTGATCGGGAACCGGCTCAGGGCCACGCCCTGCGGGATCCTCTTCTGGGAGGAGAACCAGCAGCAGCTCCGGATGCTGGCCACGATGGACAACGACGGCTCCGACGGCGGGGTCTGGCACACCCGCGGCCGGGCGGTATGGATCCCGCCCGATGCGCCGGCGGAGCTGAGCGACGGCCTCTCGGGCACGATCGACCTGTTCGACCGCGAGGACGAGATGGGGTTCGGCCGCCGGGACCAGGTCCCGGAGTCGGCGATGGTAGTGATGGAGTACAAGGAGCCGGGCAACCACAAGGTGGTCTACGCGTACGAGCGGGGAGCGACGCTGGCCGACGGAACCCCGGCGGCCGGCCGGCGCATATTCTTCGGGCTCTACCGGGACAACTTCCCCCACCTCACGCCGGAGGCCCGCCGCCTCTTCGACGCCGCCCTGCTCTGGGCGGCGCGCTAGGACTTACCCCCGGTCCTCGAGCTGGAGCCCGCCGCGGTAGAGGAGCCCCGCCGCGGCCATCTGGACCACGTGGTAGAGGGCGTTGTGGTCGAACCAGTGGGGATGGATCGACAGGCCGCTCCGCTGGACGGCCGAGCCCGCCGCGGCCACCGCCACGCCGGCCAGGATCCATCCCGCGCTCGGGGAGCGCCCGCGAAGCGGGCCGGGGCGGCGCGCCAAGGCGGTCACCTGCTGGATCACGAGCGCTCCCATGGCGAGGCCGTAGGCCACGATCGCCCGGCCGAACTCTGGACGCGCGATCACCCACGGCACGTACGCCGCCAGACCCGCCGCCGCCGCCGTCGTCGCCGCCGCGCGCGGGCGCGGAGGCAGCCCACCAGCGGCCGGCGACCACGCCCCGCCGGGTCGCGTCCCCCCACAGCCGCGCGCCCCAGAAGAGCGTCAGGGCGGCGAGCAGGAAGTCGGTGAGAGTGGTGCCGGACTCGGCGATCACGGGTCCTCGAAGCGGTCCAGAGCGGGGGCCCAGGCGCGCGGCGGGAGCGAAAAGCGCCCCGCGTCGGGTCGACCGCGGGGCGCCATGGATCGGGAGCCGGCGGAGCCGGCTCCCTGCATCGCCGTCTCGCCCTACGTGGTCTCGTCCTCCGTCGCCTCGACGGCGGCCGGGGCGCCCGGCATCGCGTCGCTGTTCCAGGTGTCGACCGCGATCTTCCAGGTGTCGCCGTCCGGCTCCCACACGACGACGTACTTGCCGGTGTCGGTCACCTCGGTGCCGTCCGGGCCGGGACCGGTCCACGAGAACGTGCCGACCTCGTAGGCCATGCTCGCGTCGTCGGCCACCACGATGGTCGCGGGATCGAGCGAGAAGGCGGTCGGAGCTCCTGCGGCCATCATCTCGGTGAAGCCGTCGCGGATCCCCTCCAGACCGTCCACGCGCGGGGCGTTCGCCGGCAGCAGGATCGCGTCGGCCGCATACATCGAGCTCAGGGTCTCGACGTCGCCCGCTAACATCGCCTGCTCGAAGGCGTCGGCAGAGGCGCGGATGGAGGCTTCGACGGTGGCGGCGTCGGTCGCGGGCGTCTCTTCGGTGGAGCCCGCCTCCTCGGCGGCGTCCTGGGCGCAGGCGCCGAGGCTCACGGTGAGGGCGATCAGGGCAGCCAGGAATCGGGACATGCAGGTACCTCCAGATGGGGTCGAAAAGCGGAACCAGGGTGAACCTTGATCTTACCACGTCCATGGACGCGCAGTCGAGGGGTCGCTGTCGGGCCCGCGGGTGGGACCCCCAGGGAAGGCGTGGCGGATCGCGGGCCGGAGATGGCAGATTCCACCCCACCCCGCACCCGGAGGCGCCCATGATCGTGTCCCGCGCGGCTCTCGCCGCACTGCTCGCGGCGCTCGCCCTCCCCGTCTCCGCCCGCGGCCAGGACCTGGCCGGGCGGATCGACGCCGCGGTCGAGCGCCACGCCCCGGCCGCCGTGGAGGCGCGCCGGGCGATCCACGCCGACCCCGAGCTGTCGAACCGCGAGGTCCATACCGCGGAGCGCGTGGCCCGGCACCTCGAGGCCCTGGGTCTGGAGGTCGAGACGGGAGTGGCCCGCACGGGGGTCGTGGCCGTTCTGCGGGGCGGGCGGCCCGGGCCCGTGGTGGCCGTCCGCGCGGACATGGACGCGCTGCCGGTGACCGAGGACACCGACCTCCCCTTCCGCTCCACCAAGCGGGACGTCTACCTCGGGCAGGAGGTGGGGGTCGCCCACGCCTGCGGCCACGACGTCCACACCGCCGTGCAGATGGGTGTGGCCTCGGTCCTGGCGGAGCTGCGGGAGGATCTCCCCGGCACGGTCGTTTTCCTGTTCCAGCCCGCCGAGGAGGGGCCGCCGCCGGGCGAGGAGGGCGGGGCCCGCCTCATGATCGAGGAGGGGGTGCTCGAGGACCCCCGGCCCGACGCGATCTTCGCTCTCCACTCCTTTCCCGACCTCGAGGTCGGGCAGGTCGGGTGGATCGAGGGCCCCACGTATGCCTCGTCGGACCACTTCATCGCGACGATCCACGGCCGGCAGGCGCACGGCGCCTACCCGCACCTGTCGGTGGATCCGATCGTGACCGCGGCCCAGGCGATCCTGGCGCTGCAGACGATCCGCTCCCGCACGCTGGCGCCCACCGAGCCCGGCGTGGTCACGGTCGGGATCGTCCGCGGCGGCGAGCGCAACAACATCATCCCCGAGTCGGTCCGGCTGGAGGGCACGATCCGGACCTACGACGCCGGCGTGCGCGAGTCGATCCTGACGCGGATCCGCGAGATCTTCGACGGGGTCACAGCCGCGGCCGGCGCGTCCTACGAGATCGAGATCCACCCCTACGCGCCGCCCACGGTCAACGACCGCGAGCTCGCGCGGCGGATGCGCCCCGCGATGGAGCGGGCGGCCGGCGCGGCTAGCGTCGTCGAGACGTCGCCCGTCATGGGGGCCGAGGACTTCGCCTGGTATGCGAGCGAGATCCCGGGATTCTACTGGCGGCTGGGCGTGGTCGCGCCGGGCACGGAGTCGGGCGGGCTGCACACGCCGACCTTCCGGGCGGACGACTCCGCGATCCCGGTCGGGATGCGAGTCATGGCGAACCTGGTGGTGGAGCGGCTGGAGGCGGGCGAGTAGCCGGGGGCGGCTCAGCGGTAGTTGCCGGCCCGGCGGAGCGTGGACTGGATCCGCGCCATGAGTCGGTCCGGCACGATCGGCTTCGACACGTAGTCGTCGGCCCCGCGCTCGAGCGTCGTGACCTCGCTGTTCCCGTTGGCCGCGGTCAGCACGACCACCGGGATCCGCGCCGTGTGCTCCGAGCTCCTGAGAACCGAGATCACCTCCTCGCCTCCGAGCTTCGGCATGTGGAGGTCGAGCACCACGAGCGAGAAGGGTTTCGAGCCTTCCCGCAGGAGCTCCAGGGCCATCTCGCCATTCCGCGCCTCGGTCACTTCGAACTCGTGGTGCTCGAGGAGCGCCCGGACGAAGCGCCGGGTCTGAGGGTCGTCGTCGACGATCAGCACGCGCTGGGGGCCGTTTGGCTCGACCGGCGCCGCGGGACGCTGCCGCTCGATCAGGCCTTCGAGGCCCGGGGAGAGCGGCTCGACGGGCTCGAGCTCGTCCGGGATCGAGACCGCGATCGGGCTCTCCGAGCCGGCCGGGGCCTCGGACGGAACCCGATCTTCGGACATGGCCGGGTCCGCCGACGCGGCCGGGACCTCGGACGGGACCGGAGCCCCGGCCGCGATCGGCGGGGCCGCTGAGGTCGCTTCCTCTTCTTCGAGCATCTCCTCCAGGGTCTGTCCGAGCACGCGGGAGACCTCCTGCAGCGTCGTCTCGCCGGCCGTGACCCGGTCGATCGCCGACTTCAGGATCGGCCGCATGCCGCCCTTCGTCGCCGCCCGTTCGAGTTCCGCCCCCGGCGCGGAATGGGCGACCAGATCGGCCATCCGGTAGTCCATGAGGAACACCTCGGCGATCGGGAGGCGGCCGTGATAGCCGGTGTTCAGGCAACGGTCGCAGCCGATCGCCTGCACGACGGGGCGGCACGCGTACTTCTCCGACAGGAACTGCTCCTCGGCGGTCAGCTCGTCGTCCTCGATCGGCTTCGAGCATTGCCCGCAGACCCGGCGCACCAGCCGCTGGGCCAGCGCCCCGCGGAGCGAGGACTCGATGCTGGTGGGATCCAGCCCCAACTCGGCGAGGCGGGGGATGATGCCGGTGGCGTTGTTCGTGTGGAGCGTGGCGAGAACCAGGTGCCCCGTGGTCGAGGCCTGGACCGCCACCCTGGCCGTCTCGAGGTCGCGGATCTCGCCGACGAAGATCACGTCGGGGTCCTGCCGCAGGATCGCCCGCAGCGCCGAGGCGAACGTGACGTCCCGATCGGGCTCGACCTGGATCTGCGTGACACCCGGCAGCTCGTATTCGACCGGGTCCTCCACGGTCATGATGTTCACGTCGCCGTTGGCGATCTCGCGGATGCCCGCGTACAGCGTGGTCGTCTTGCCCGAGCCCGTCGGGCCGGTCACGATCACGATGCCGTTGCGGTACGAGAGGAGCTCCCGGAACCGCTCGAGCTCCGGCGCCGGCATGTCGAGGTCCTTGAGCCGCATCGAGGCCTTGGGGTCCAGGATCCGGATCACCGCGTTCTCGGAGTCGCGGGTCGGCACGGTGGAGATACGCAGGTCGTACGACTCGTCGTTCACCTGGATGCGGGTGCGCCCGTCCTGCGGGCGGAGCCGGTCGGTGATGTCGAGGTCGCCGATGATCTTGATGCGCGAGACGACCCGGTTCAGCGCCGGCAGCGGCATCGTCATGTAGTCCTGGAGCACTCCGTCGATCCGGAAGCGGACCGCGCCGCCCCCCGGTCCGGGCCCGACGTGGATGTCGCTCGCACGGCGGTTGACCGCCTCCAGCAGAACCAGGTTCGTCAGCTTGACGACCGGCGTCTCTTCGACCTCGCGGATCGCCACCTCTTCGGGCCGGATCTGCTCGAGGATGCGAACCGCGTCGACCTGCCCGGCGTCGGCGTTGTGGAGCAGGGTCTCGAGCATCCGGTTCGCCGTCAGGTTCTCGGAGTAGGCGCTCTTGATGGCGGACCGGATCGCCTCGGGCGACGCGATCTCGAACCGCGGCGTGAGGCCGGCCGCGAAGGCGAGCGACTGCTCGGTGCCGAGGTCGGTGGGATCGCAGGTAGCGACCACCAGCCGGCCGTTCTCTTCGCGCATCGGGAACACGTCGTAGCGGCGAGCGAACCTTTCGGGGACGCGCTTGACGGCCTTCGCCTGGTAGTAGTTGATGTCGGCCACGGGCAGGCCGAATCGGTCGGCCACGCACTTCGCCAGAGCTTCCGAAGAGATCGCGAAGGTCTTGCAGACCACGGCCCAGGCCTCGGAAACCGACGAGCTGTCGAGATCGAGCTCCACCCCCGGGTCCGGCAATCCGGAGTGGGCGACAGCTTCGAGGATCCACTTTCTGGACACGGCCACGCCTTTCGATTCGGGTTGGGGGAAGTGCCCCTCTCTTCGAGAAGTCTGCAACTACCGGGCCATCCGGGGCGGGATGAGCCCCCGGTTCGCCCCCGAAAGGAGCTATGCAAGAGGCACGCCGCATTCTGCCAGCCCGGCGTGTATCCTCGCCTGTGCCCTAGTCCGCGGCCGACCGAGCCGGTATACTGCTTGCTTATATACCACAAATAGAAAGGGTCGCGGTGAGAGCGAAGGGTCCGGCGGATATCCTGCTGGTGGAAGACAACCCCTCCGACGTCTACCTTACGCAGGTGGCGCTCCGGGGGGCGGCGATCGAATCTCATCTCCACGTGGTGGAGGACGGCGAGAAGGCGCTCTCCTTCCTCCGCCGGCAGGGGACGTACGCCGACTCCCCGCGACCCGAGCTCATCCTGCTCGACCTGAACCTGCCCGGGAAGGACGGCCGCCAGTTGCTGGCCGAGATCAAGACCGACGAGTCGCTGCGGCGGATCCCGGTCATCGTGCTGACCACCTCTACCGCCGAGTCCGACATCGAGACCTGCTACGACCTGTACTGCAACTGCTACATCACCAAGCCGGTCGATTTCGACCAGTTCGAGCAGGTGGTCGGGGAGATCGAGCGGTTCTGGCTGAGCTACGTCACTCTGCCCCGGAACCTGTCGAACTGAACCGTCCGCTGGCCCTCACAGCGGTTCTGCTGCTCGCCTCCGCGGCCTCCGCGGCGGCCGCGCCGAACGGCGCCGGTACGCTCGTGGCCGCGGCCGACACGCTCGACGCCGGGGCCGCCCCCGACACCCTCGCCGATCCGGTGGCGCGGCTGCGCAGCCGGCGGCTCACGCTGCCGGTGGAGGGCGTCCCCCACGAGGCGCTGCGGGACGACTTCCACCAGCCCCGCTCCGGCGGGCGCGTCCATCGCGCCATCGACATCCTCGCCCCTCGCGGCACGCCGGTCGTGGCGGTCGAGGACGGCACGATCATCAGCACCAGCCCGTCGACAGGGGCTGGCGGCATCGTGGTCCAGCAGCTCGACTCCTCGGGCCGTTACGTCTACGCCTACGCCCACCTGGAGCGGTGGGCCTCGTGGATCGCGACGGGGATGAAGGTCTTCCGCGGCCAGGTGCTGGGCTACGTGGGTTCGACCGGCAACGCCACCACCCCCCATCTCCACTTCACGATCGCCCCCGTCGAAGACGACGGCCGGCCGAGTCGCAGCGTGCGGCTCAACCCCTTCCAGATCCTCCGCTGACCCGACCCCTGCGTGTCGCGCTGGTCCAGCAGCGGGCGGGCCCGGACCGGCAGGACAACGTGGCCCGCGGCCTGGCGGCGCTCGAGCGGGCCGCGGCCGCGGGAGCCCGCCTGGTGGGCTACGCCGAGCTCGCCTTCGAGCCCTTCTGGCCCCAGAGCCCGGCGGACGGCGACGTCCTCGCCCTGGCCGAGCCGATTCCCGGTCCCACCACCGACGCCTTCGCCGCTCGCGCGGCGGAGCTCGGCGTGGCGGTGGTGCTGAACCTCTACGAGCGGGACGGGGACCGGGCGTACGACGCCTCCCCGGTGATCGACGCGGACGGCACCCTCCTCGGGGTCACCCGGATGGTCCACATCACCGATTACGACCGCTTCCACGAGCGGGGCTACTACACCCCCGGCGATCGCGGCGCCCCGGTCTACGACACGGCGGCCGGCCGGGTCGGCGTCGCCATCTGCTACGACCGGCACTACCCCGAGTACATGCGGGCGCTGGCCCTCGGAGGGGCCGAGGTGGTGGTCGTCCCGCAGGCCGGCGCGGTGGCCGAGTGGCCCGAGGGCCTCTACGAGGCCGAGATGCGGGTGGCCGCCTTCCAGAACGGCTATTTCGTCGCCCTCGCCAACCGGGTGGGCGAGGAGGAGCGGCTGACGTTCGCGGGGGAGTCCTTCGTCTGCGCGCCGGACGGGACCGTGGTCGCGCGCGCGCCCGCGCTGGAGGAGCACGTGCTGGTGGCCGACCTGGACCTGGCCGAGGTCGCCGAGTCTCACGCGCGGCGGCTCTTCCTCCGCGACCGGCGGCCGGAGCTCTACGGGCCGTGGCTGGCGACGTGACCGGCTCTCTACAAATATATTTGTAGACCCTCCTATTGCATCCGCCGCGATCCGTGATTTAGCCTTTCTTCTTTCCGTTTCGACGTCGACCCGCCTTCCGGAGACCGGTTCTCACGTGCCCGAGCGGCTGCCCGTCCGCGTCACCGTCAACGGATCGCCGCGCGAGGGCGAGGTGGAGCCGCGGCTCCTGCTCTCCGATTTCCTGCGCCACGAGCTGGGGCTGACGGGCACGCACGTGGGGTGCGAGCACGGCGTGTGCGGGGCGTGCACGGTGCTGCTGGACGGCGCGGCGGTGCGCTCCTGTCTCCTGTTCGCGGTGCAGGTCGAAGGCCGCGCGGTGACCACGGTGGAAGGCCTCGCAGACGGGGAGACCCTGCATCCGATCCAGGCCGCGTTCCGGGAGTCCCACGCGCTCCAGTGCGGCTTCTGCACGCCCGGCTTCCTGATGACGCTGGTCCCCTTCCTGGCCGAGAACCCGGACCCCTCCGACGACGAGATCCGGGACGCCCTGGGGGGACTCCTCTGCCGGTGCACCGGCTACCACAACATCGCGCTCGCGGTGCGTCGCGCGGCGGAGGCGATGGCCGGCGACCGGCCGGCGGAGCGGCCCGTCCCGGCCACGAACGGGGGATCCCGTGCGCGCTGACGGGTCGGCGTCGGGGAACGGCGGCGCGCGAGCCGGCCGCGTGTTCGGGCGCGGAGTCGCCCGCGTCGAGGACCGGGCGCTCCTGACCGGGCAGGCGCTGTTCGTGGACGACGTCCAGGTCCCCGGCTGCCTCCACGCGGCGTTCGTCCGGAGCGACTTCGCCCACGCGCGGATCCGCGGCGTCGACCTGGACGCCGCCCGGGCGGCCCCCGGCGTGGTGGCGGCTTTCGCCGCCGGCGACCTCGGCGACTACTGGAAGCCGGGCCCCCTGCTGGTGCCCCCGCCCCCCATCGAACGGCTGGAGTTCCACGCCCGCACCCAGGTGCCGCTGGCGAAGGACAAGGCCCGTCACGCCGGCGAGCCCGTGGCCGTGATCGTGGCGGAGAGCCGCTACGCGGCCGAGGACGCCGCCGAGCTCGTCTACGTCGACGCGGAGCCGCTGGACGCGGTCGTCGACCTGGAGGCCGCGCTCGCTCCCGGAGCCCCGCTCGTCCACGACGACCTGCCGTCCAACCTGGCCGCGCGGGTCGTCCAGTCGCGGGGCGACTACGCGGCGGCGGTGGGCGGAGCCGACCTCGTGATCGCCCGCCGGCTGCTCTACGACCGCGGCGCCGGCGCCGCGATCGAGAACCGCGGCGTGGTCGCCTCGTGGGACCCGCGGGCCGGCGAGCTGACGGTCTGGGACACCACCCAGGCGCCGATCCCGATCCGGAACGGCCTGGCCGCCATGCTCGGGCTCTCGGAGTCGAAGGTGCGGGTGGTGGCGCCCTTCATCGGCGGCGGGTTCGGCCCCAAGATCATGATGTTCTACCCCGAGGAGGTGGTGATCCCGTGGCTCGCCATCCGACTCGGGCGACCCGTCAAGTGGATCGAGGACCGGCGCGAGAACTTCCACGGCACCACCCAGGAGCGGCTCCAGATCCACGACGCCGAGATCGCGGTCGCCGCCGACGGCCGGATCGTCGGCGTGAAGGACGCGTTCCTCCACGACACCGGCGCCTACGACCCCTACGGGCTCACGGTCCCGATCAACAGCCAGTGCACGCTGCTGGGACCCTACGACGTGCCGAACTACCACTCCGAGATGCGCGTCGTCTTCACCAACAAGACGATCGTCACGCCGGTCCGCGGCGCGGGACGCCAACACGGCGTGTTCGTGATCGAGCGGCTCCTCGACCTGGCCGCCCGCGAGCTGGGGATCGACCGGGTGGAGATCCGGCGCAGGAACTACCTGCCGCCGGACTCCTTCCCCCACGACAACAACATCATCTACCAGGACTTCGCCCCGCTCGTCTACGACAGCGGGAACTACCGCCCGGCGCTCGAGTTGGCGGCCGAGCTGATCGGCTGGGGAGACTTCATGGCCGACCCCTCCGCGCGCGACGTGGACCCGCCGCCGGAAGGCGGCGTCCGCCGGCGGGGGATCGGCATCGTGTCGTACGTGGAGGGGACGGGGATTGGACCCTACGAGGGGGCGCGGGTCTCGATCGAGCCGTCGGGCCGGGTGCGTCTGGCGACGGGCGTGGGCACCCAGGGCCAGGGGCACTTCACGTCGTTCGCCCAGATCGTGGCCGAACAGCTGGGGGTGGACGCCGACGACGTCGACGTCTCGACCGGCGACACGCGCGAGTTCCACTGGGGGACCGGCACGTTCGCCAGCCGCGGCACCGTGGTCGCCGGGAGCGCCTGCCACCAGGCGGGGGTGAAGGTGCGGGAGAAGGCGATCGCGTTGGCCGCCCGGATTCTCGAGGTGGAGCCGGCCGCGGTGGAGCTGGGCGGCGGCGGCGCGTACGTGCGGGAGGACCCGTCGAAGTCGATCGGACTCGGCGAGCTCGCGGCCCGAGCCAACCCGCTCCGCGGCGCGGTCCGGTCGGGGGTAGAGCCCGGGCTCGAGGCCACCGCCTACTTCGGTCCCGACCGCGGCTCCACCGCCAGCGGCGTCCACGCCTGCGTGGTCGAGGTCGACCCCGAGACGGCCGAGGTCCGGGTGGTCCGCTACCTGGTCGTCCACGACTGCGGGACGATCGTGAACCCCGCGATCGTGGGCGGGCAGATCCACGGCGGCGTGGCCATGGGGATCGGCAACGCGCTCTTCGAGAAGCTCCACTACGACGAGAACGGACAGCTGCTGAACGCCTCGTTCATGGACTACCTGCTCCCCACGGCGACCGACGTGCCGCCGATCGAGACCGCCCACATCGAGACCCCGTCGCCCTTGAACCCGCTGGGGGTGAAGGGCGTGGGCGAGGCGGGCGCGATCCCGACCGGCGCGGCGATCGCCCAGGCGATCGAGGACGCGCTGGGAATCCCCGGGCTCGAGATCCTGGAGATCCCGATCCCGCCCGATCGGCTGTGGGCGTTGATCGAGGCGGCCCGCGCCGAGGTGCCGGCGTGAGGCTCGAGGGCGAGCACGTCTTCGACGCCCCGCGCGAGGCGGTCTGGGAGGCGCTCCTGGATCCGGCGGTGCTGGCCCGGGTGCTGCCGGGGACCGAGCGGCTGGAGCGGGTGGAGGAGGGGCTCTACCGCGGCCTCATGAAGGTGGCGGTCGGGCCGGTCTCGGCCGGCGGCTACGACGTGACGGTGCGGATCGTGGACCCCGTCCGTCCCGAGAGCTATCGCATGGAGATCGACGGCCGCGGTGGGCTCGGCTTCGCGCGCGGGACGGCGGAGGTGCGGCTCTCGGAGGAAGGATCCGGCCAGACCCGGATGCACTACTCTTCCGACCTGCAGATCGGCGGCAAGGTGGCGGGGATCGGCCAGCGGCTGGTCGACAACGTGGCAAAGACGATGACCGCGCGCGGGCTCGACGCCCTGGCCGCGGAGATTCGCGCCCGGGTCGAGGGCGGCGAGTGACGCCGCTCGGGGCGGGGCCGGCGTCGCCGGGGCCGAGCGGCCGGTGAAGCCCCCGGCGTTCGAGTACCGCGCCCCCGAGACGCTGGAGGAGGCGCTCGCGCTCCTCGCCGAGCGGCCGGAGGACGCCAAGCCCCTCGCCGGCGGCCAGTCGCTCGTCCCGGCCATGAACTTCCGCCTGGCCGTGCCGGCTCTGCTGGTGGACCTGAACCGCGTCGCGGAGCTCGACTGGATCCGCGAGGCGGACGGCGGTGTCTCGTTCGGCGCAATGACGCGCCAGCGGGCGGTCGAGCGGAGCGAACTGGTAGCGGAGCGGGCGCCGCTGTTGTCCGAGACGCTTCCCCACGTGGCCCACCCGCAGATTCGGAACCGGGGCACGATCGGCGGGAGCGTGGCCCACGCCGACCCGGCCGCCGAGATGCCGGCCGCGATGCTCGCGCTCGGCGCCCGCTTCCGCGCCGCGAGAGCCGGCACGCCCGAGGGACGCTGGATCGAGGCGGCGGAGTTCTTCACCGGTCTCTTCGGGACGGCGCTGGAGCCGGGGGAGCTCCTGGTGGAGATGGAGGTGCCCGCGGCCCCGGCCAGGACCGGCTGGGCGTTCCGCGAGTTCGCCCGCCGCCACGGCGACTACGCGCTCGTGGGGGTGGCCGCCGGAGTGACGCTGGACGAGGCCGGGCGGTGCGCGCGGACGCGGATCGCCCTGCTGTCGGTCGGCGACGGGCCCGTGGCCGCCCGCGCGGCCGAGGCCGCGATGGAGGGCGAGGCGCCGACGAACGAAGTCGTGCGCGCCGCGGCCGAGGCCGCCGCCGCGGAGATCGACCCCTCGTCCGACATCCACGCTCCGGCGGAGTACCGCCGGCACCTGACACGGGTCCTGGTCGATCGCGCGCTGACAGCCGCCGCCGGGCGCGCGGGAGAGGAACCGTGACGGGCCCCGCCGCCGCCGCGGAGTCCTTCGAGCCGGCCGAGGCCGGCGCGCTCTCCAACCGCGACCTCGCCCCGGTCCCACCAACCGCGCGGACCTGGAACCTGTGGCACTTCGCCGCGCTCTGGGTGGCGATGAGCGTCTGCATCCCCACCTACATGCTCTCGGCCGGGATGGTGGCGGCCGGCATGAGCTGGGAGGCGAGCCTCCTCGCCGTGTTCCTCGGCAACGCGGTCGTCCTGGTGCCGATGCTGGTGAACGGCCACGCCGGGACGAAGTACGGGATCCCCTTTCCCGTCTACGCGCGCGCGTCCTTCGGCGTGGCCGGCGCGCACGTGCCGGCGCTCGCGCGGGCGGCGGTGGCGTGCGGGTGGTTCGGGATCCAGACCTGGATCGGCGGACTCGCCATCCACGTGATGATCGGCCTCGCGGTCCCGGGGTGGCGCGATCTGGGCGGCGACTGGTCGTTCATGGGGCACGGGCTCCCCCAGTACCTGGCGTTCGGGCTCTTCTGGCTGGTCAACATGGCGTTCGCATGGTACGGGACCGAGTCGATCAAGCGGCTGGAGGCCCTCGCCGCGCCGCTCCTGGTCGTCCTCGGCCTCGCACTCCTGGCGTGGGCGACGAACGAGGCCGGCGGGATGTCGGCGGTGCTCGCGGGCGCCGACCGGCTGGGCGGACCGGAGGGCGGATCGGGCGGCCTCGCCCTGTTCGTCCCGTGGCTGACGGCGATGGTCGGCTTCTGGGCCACCCTGGCGCTCAACATTCCCGACTTCACCCGCTACGCGCGCAGCCAGAAGGACCAGGCCCTCGGCCAGACCCTGGGGCTCCTCGGGACGATGCCGCTCTTCGCCTTCATCGGCGTGGCCGTCACCAGCGCCACCGTGGCGCTCTACGGCGAGGCGATCTGGAACCCGATCGACCTGGTCGACCGGATCGCCCGGGAGCGCGGCGCCTGGATCGGCGTGACGGCGATGGCGGCGGTCGTCCTGGCCACGCTCTCGACCAACATCGCAGCCAACGTGGTGGCCCCCGCCAACGCGTTCTCGAACCTCTCCCCGGCGCGGATCACCTTCCGCGCCGGCGGGCTGATCGCGGGCGCGATCGGGGTCGCGATCCTGCCGTGGGAGCTGCTGGACGCCTACCAGACCTGGCTGATCGGCTATTCCGGGCTCCTGGGCGCGGTCGGGGGCGTGATCGTCTGCGACTACGCGCTCCTCCGGCGGGGCGTGCTGGACGTGTCCGCGCTCTACCGGGCGGACGGCCCGCACCGCGGGGTCCGCGGCTCCGCGATCGCCGCGCTGGCGATCGGCGTGGCGGTGGCGCTCGCCGGGCTGGTGGACCCGCTCCCCCGC
>DATLFF010000048.1:0-7960 GCA_035524915.1 Gemmatimonadota bacterium
GTTCACGGCCTTGGATTCGTCCAGCTCACAGACGAGCACGCGCTTCGGCCCACGGCCCCCTGCACCCCCCGGTAGCGCCCGGCCGAGCTCGGGGTCCGGCGCGATCGCCACGAACCGCACGTCGTCCGTCCGGTCCGGCCACTGCTGCCGCACGTCGTTGTAGTGGAAGAACGTCGACACGACGATCCCGGCCGGGAGCTCGGCGGTCCTCCCGAGCACCAGCGGGCGCGCATCCACCCGCCACGCCGCCATGATCTCCGCGCAGTGCCCCGCCGCCTGCTCCTCGCTGCACTCGAGGAAATGCACCGGCACCGGCGTTCCGGCGGCAGCCCGCTTGAGCAGCAGCTGCCCCAGTTGGGTCTGCGTCAGCCCGAACCGCTCCGCTGCCGTCCGAACGAACGTCGCCGCGAGCTGGTCCACGCTCTCCGGCCCCGTTTCCGCCCCGGCCAACTCCTGGATCCGCGTTCCGCGGCGGTCCATCGCCACCATTCCCTCCCGTGCAAGGTCCCCGTACGCGCGGCGAACCGTGTGCAGGTTCACGCCCCACGCGGCCGCCCCTTCCCGCACGGAGGGGAGCTGCGATCCCGGTGGGAGGTCCCCCACGGCGACCGCATTGCGGATCGCCTCGGCGATCTGGTGATAAAGCGGCACGGGCGAGTCGTGGCGGATCCGTATGCGCATGATATAGTGTTATATAACAGACAGGCAGGCGCAAGAGATTCGTCTCACTACCGGGCGCGCGAGGGCCCGGCAGCCGAAATCTTCGCTGCCGGGCCCTCATGGTCCTCGTGAGCCACGAGGCGACTCCCCGGCCGGTTCTCCGCGTCCTGAGGATCCTGCTCCTGGTGTCGCCCGATATCCCGATCCGGTGGACGGGGGCGCTCAGGCGTCTGCTGATGATCCTTGACCCGTCGATCCCTCTCCCCCCATCCTGCGGCGGCGGCCGAAAGGGCGGCTGAATTCAACGACGGCGCTCCCATGACCGTTTCGATCCGCACGATGGCTCTGCTGCCGGCCCTCGGCCTGCTGGCCGCCGTTCCGTGCGCCGCTCAGACCCAGGCCCGCGAGCCGCTCCGCATCATCGCCTTTGGAGCCCACCCCGACGACTGTGAGCTCAAGGCCGCGGGCGTCGCCGCCCTCTGGGCCCTGCAGGGACACGCGGTCAAATTCGTGTCCCTGACGAACGGCGACATCGGCCATTTCAGCATGGCCGGGGGGCCCCTCGCCATCCGGCGACGCGCGGAGGTGGAGGCCTGCGCCCGGGGGCTAGGCATCGAGACGGAAGTGCTGGATATCCACGACGGCGAGCTGATGCCGACGCTGGAGAACCGGAAGAAGGTCGCCCGGCTGATCCGCGAGTGGCAGGCCGACATCGTGCTGCTCCACCGCCCCTGGGACTACCACGCCGACCACCGCTATACCGGCGTGCTGGTGCAGGATGCCGCCGTCCTCGTCGCCGCCCCTTTCTTCGTGCCGGATACGCCGCCGGTCGAGCGGAACCCGATCTTCCTCTACTACTCGGACGGTTTCGAGAGGCCCTATCCGTTCGAGCCGACGATCGTGGTGGGCATCGACGCGGTGGCGGAGAAGAAGTGGGAGTGCATCTCGAAAATGCCTTCGCAGTTCGGTGACGCGGATTCCTGGCAGGGTCGGACCCGGCCGGGCGTCCCCTCCGGCGACGAGGAGCGGGCGGCGTACCTGCTCGACCACGTCAAGCAGCGCAGCGAAGAGGTCGCCGAGCGGTACCGGGATCGCCTGATCGAGCTCTACGGAGAGGAGGAGGGGCGTGCGATCCGGTATGCCGAGGCATTCGAGCTCTGCCAGTACGGCCGCCAGCCGACCGTGGAGGAGCTGAAGCGGCTGTTTCCGACTTTCGAGTGATCGGGCTGGCGCGCCCGACCTCCAGACGAACGGCTCCGACTCCTCCGCCCTCCCCGAACTGGCGAGTCCATGAGATCCTACCGCACCGTTGTCACGAGCACCCTCGTGGCCGCCCTCGGCGGTCTGCTGTTCGGCTTCGACACGGCGGTGATATCCGGGACTACCGAGTCGCTCCAGTCGGTCTTCTCACTGACCGAGTTCTGGCTCGGGTTCGCCGTGGCCGCGGCCCTGATCGGGACGATCCTGGGGGCGCTCAGCGCGGGCAGGCCGGCGGAAACGCTGGGACGGCGACCGGTACTGTTCGCCCTCGCCGTGCTCTTCCTGGTCTCGGCGATCGGGAGCGCGATCGCGGGCACGCTGGCGACGTTTGCGGTGTTCCGGTTCCTCGGTGGATTGGGTGTGGGCGCGGCCTCGGTCGTGGCGCCCATGTACATCGCCGAGATCTCGCCGGCGCGCTTGCGCGGGCGGCTCGTGGCCGTGAACCAGCTGAACGTGGTCCTCGGCATCCTGCTCGCCTTCCTGTCGAACTACCTGATCGCGCAGGCGATCGGGGGTGCCACGGCGTGGCGCTGGATGCTCGGCATCGAAGCGGTGCCGGCCGTGCTCTTCTTCCTCCTCCTGTTCCGCATCCCCGAGAGCCCGCGCTGGCTGGTCCGGCAGGATCGCCTGGGCGAGGCGCGGCGGGTGCTCGAGCAGCTGGGAGAGCCGGATGTGGACCGGGAGCTGGACGAGATCGCGGCCTCGCTGCGCCTCGACGGGACACGCCGGTCTGAGCCGCTGTTCCAGAAACGGTATACCGCACCGATCGCGCTGGCCTGGGCGGTGGCGATGCTCAACCAGCTCTCCGGCGTGAACGCGCTGATGTACTACGCGCCCCGGATCTTCCAGATGGCGGGCGCGGCGGCGACCGATGCGTTGCTCCAGTCCACCGCCATCGGCGGAACCAACCTGGTCTTCACCATTGTTGCGATGTTCCTCATCGACCGCCTCGGCCGTCGACCGCTGCTGATCGTGGGAGGCGTGGGCGCCGCGGCATCGCTCCTGATGACCGCGGCGGGGTTCCTGGTCGGCGGCGACGCGGCCGGCCTGGTGCTGGTGGGCCTGATCGGCTTCATCGCCTGCCACGCCATTGGCCAGGGCGCCGTCATCTGGGTCTTCCTCTCGGAGATCTTCCCCAACCGGGTCCGGGCCAAGGGGCAGGCGCTCGGCGCCTTCACGCACTGGCTCATGGCCGCCGTGGTTTCATGGTCGTTCCCCGTCCTGGCGAGCGCGGCGGGCGGCCACGCGTTCACCTTCTTCGCGGTGATGATGGGGCTCCAGGCCCTGTTCGCGTGGAAGCTGATGCCGGAGACCAGGAACGCCTCGCTGGAGGAGCTGGAATACCGGCTGGGGCTCGCCACACCGGAACTCGCGGCGGTCGAGCGCCAGCGGGAGGCGGGCGAGACGGCGGTGGCCGAGCCGGGTCGCCCGTAATGCGTACACCACCACGGAGGCCCATGGGACCACCGCCGTTCCACCAGCTGGTCGCCGCCGCGCTCCTGCTCGGCACCATCGGCGCGGAAGCCGCCGCGCAGAACGCCACGTACCGCGAACGCTACCGACCGCAGGTCCACTTCACGCCGCCCGTCAACTGGATGAACGATCCGAACGGGCTGGTGCACTACGACGGCGAGTACCACCTCTTCTACCAGTACAATCCGTTCGGTGACCGCTGGGGTCACATGAGCTGGGGCCACGCCGTCAGCCCCGACCTGGTGCACTGGGAGCACCTGCCGGTCGCCCTGACCGAGGAGGACGGCGTCATGATCTTCTCCGGCAGCGCCGTGGTCGACTGGACCAACACCAGCGGCTTCGGCGACGACGAGCAAGCGCCGCTCGTGGCGATCTACACCGGTCATCGCCCCGCCGACCACAACCAGTCCCAGCACATCGCGTACAGCACCGACCGCGGCCGGACCTGGACCAAGTACGCCGGCAATCCTGTCATCGATATCGGCGCCCGGCATTTCCGCGACCCGAAGGTCTTCTGGCACGCGCCCGCCCGGCGCTGGATCATGGTGCTGGCGCTGGCGGAAGACCGGAAGGTGCGGATCTACGGCTCGCCCGACCTCAAGGAATGGACGCACCTGAGCGATTTCGGACCCGCCGGCGCCACCTCCGGCCAGTGGGAGTGCCCCGACCTCTTCGAGCTGCCCGTGGAGGGAGAGCCCGGGGAGACGCGCTGGGTGCTCCAGGTCGACCTGAACCCGGGCGGTCGCGTGGGCGGGTCGGGCGGCCAGTACTTCATCGGGTGGTTCGACGGGACCCGCTTCACCGCCGAGACCACGGAAACGCGGTGGCTCGACTGGGGCGCCGACTTCTACGCGACCATGTCCTGGTCCGACATCCCGCCCCAGGACGGCCGCCGGATCTGGCTCGCGTGGATGAACAACTGGCAGTACGCGCAGGAGATCCCCACGTCCCCGTGGCGCAGCGCCCAGAGCCTGCCGCGCACCGTCACGCTCCGCCGGTTCGACGACGGGATCCGGCTCGTGCAGCGACCCGTGCGGGAGCTGGAGCGGCTGCGCGGTGGACGGCGCGCCCTCGGGCCGAGGCCGATCCCGGACGGCACCACCCCGCTCGATGGGGAAGGGATCGCCGGCGCCACGCTCGAGATCCTGGCCGAGCTCGACACGGGAACCGCTGCCGAGGTCGGCCTGAAGGTCCGGACCGGCGACGGTGAGGAAACGACCGTGGGGGTGGACGCGCGAGCCGGGCGCGTCTTCATCGACCGGACCCGCTCCGGCGTGGTCGAGTTCCACGACGCGTTCGCCGCCCGTCATGGCGGGCCGCTCGACGTCGAGGGCGGACGGGTACGGCTGCACGTGTTCGTGGACGCCTCCTCCGTGGAGGTGTTCGCGGGGTCCGGCGAGACGGTGCTCACGGCGCGTATCTTTCCCGCGCCGGAGAGCGATGGCGTGGCGCTCTACGCAGAGGGCGGCACCGCCCGGCTGGTCTCGCTCGAGGCGTGGCCGCTCCGGTCGATCTGGGACAGACCATGACCAGTCCTGAGGTGCTCTGTTTCGGGGAGATCGTCTGGGACTCCCTGCCCGCCGGGCTGTTCCTCGGCGGCGCGCCGCTCAACGTGGCCCGCCACCTCTGTGCGCAGGGCGTGTCGGTCCGGGTGGCGAGCCGCGTCGGCGCGGACCGCCTCGGCACCGAGGCCGTGGACCGCGTGGCCCGGGAAGGTGTCGGCACGGACCTCGTCCAGGTCGACCCCGACCGGCCCACCGGGTTCGTGAAGGTCCGCCTGGACACCGGCTCCTCGCCGGACTTCGAGATCGTTCGGCCCGCGGCCTGGGACGCCATCGAGCCGACCGCCGCGCTCCTCGACTGCGCCGCTCGGGCCGACATCCTCGTGTACGGCACGCTCGCCCAGCGGTCGGCCACGACCCGGACGACGCTGGAGCGCCTGTGGGAGACGGGGGCCCGCAGGATCTACGACGTGAACCTCCGCCGCCCATACGCGCCGCCGGAGATCATCCGACGCTCGCTCGAAGCCGCCGATGCGGTGAAGCTGAACGAGGACGAGCTCGCGTGGTTGGGTGACACGTTCGGCTGGTCCGGCCACGACCACGACCGGGCCGCGGCCCTCGCCACCACGTTCGGCTGCGACGTCGTCTGCGTCACCCGCGGCGAGAACGGGGCGGCGCTCTGGCGACGCGGCGAATGGTCCGAGCACCCCGGCTTCGACGTCGACGTCCGTGACACCGTCGGCGCCGGTGACGCGTTCCTCGCGACCCTCCTTGCCGGCATGCTCCGCGGCGATCCGGACGAGGAGCTGCTGCGGCGCGCGAACCGGGTCGCGGCGTGGGTGGCATCGCAGCACGGAGCGGTGCCGGCTACGGACGCCATGCCCGATTACGTCCGGGTCTGAGGTGGCTCACATCGCCAGAGCTCGAGGCCGATCGAGACCGGTCGATACCCGGGGAAGAGCCGGGCCACAACGCGAAGGGAGAGGGCGTCTCGCCAGTCCGTCGCGCCCCGGGATCCGTAACCCGACGCGATCCTCGGGATCATCGTCGAAGTAGTCGAGCTTGTCCAGCGGCATGATCACCGCCGAAAGGACGTTCATCAGGTGGGCGACGACCCGCTTGAGGTAGCGGTGCGCGAGGGCGCGGGCCACCGGCTGCCCGCCGTCCTCCCCTCGCACCAGCGCCGACACGCGCTCGTCGAAGATACCGAGCATCTCGCTCCCCCGGGTGAGCAGCTCGCGCGAACGCTCCTCGTCGCGCCGCTGGA
Organism: Gemmatimonadota bacterium; assembly: GCA_035524915.1. Classification (GTDB taxonomy): domain Bacteria; phylum Gemmatimonadota; class Gemmatimonadetes; order JACCXV01; family JAHWKZ01; genus DATLFF01. Next base: position 6,163 of record DATLFF010000048.1, read on the forward strand.
ACGCGCCGCCAGATAGCGATGTCCAGCAGGTTCTTGGCGTAATCGCCGACGCGCTCGATGTCCTTCACGACGGACATGTAGACGAGCACGGTCGGCGTGTCGATCCCACCGAACACGCTCGTGTGGACCAGCAGGTCCCGGCGGATCTCCCGCTCCAGCCGGTTGACCTGCTGGTCGGTCGAGCGGAGCTCCGCGTTCACCGACCGTGGCTCCACCTCCCCCAGCAGCGCCGACATGGCCAGCTCGAACTCGTGCCGGTCGTGCTGCAGCATCTGCTGCATCTTGTCCTCGACGCGGTCGAGTCGCTCCCGCTCCTTTGAACGTCTGGACTTCAGGGGCATATGTCCCTCCTACCGAATCAGAAAGACGCCAAGCAGCGGCAGCACAATGAAGAGGCCGACGCCGTACGCGAGGACGATCGAGTGACGGCGCGTCGCCACGTCCGCCATCCGCTCCGCCAGCCGGACCGGTATCTCTCGCCCCCGGAGCAGCTCCGTCAGCGATTCCGCACTGTCCTAGAGGAACCCCGTCGACTGCTTCGCCTCACCGAGCGATCGCCGGTCGAGCGGCAGGGCCTCCCCCGGGAGGTCTGGGCCTCCGACATCTCGGCCGCCGCTCTCCTCGGCCGCAATCGAATCCAGCAGCTCGAGGAGCGCGTGACGGAGTGGTACGAGGGAGAGGATCTCGAGTCGGAGGCGGTGGCTCTGCTCGAGGCGCTCGCCGCGCTCGGGCGCGTCCTCGCCGCAGGTGGCACCTATCCGGCCTCACTGACCGAGTACCAGATGGTGGGCACCGTGATCGTGACGGCGAACACGCTGGCGTCACTGGCGGAGCGCGCCCACGCGATTCGGGTCGCCTGAGCGGAACGATCGAGTTCGGCCGGGCTCCCCGTGGGCACCTTACCAAGACCTAACCGCTGGCGGCTGCCAGCCGATGGACAATAGGTTACTCACGCCCCCCGAGCATTAACCCAACCGGACAAAATCACATGGCTCGCCAGCTATCAATACAACTGGTCGGAGATCGCCCACCCCCGACAGGGGCAAACTTTTTTCGCATCACGCGAGTGAACGACGGTGTCCAGTTAACCTTGGCGTATGTAGATTTGCTAGACGTGGTTGATTCAGAGGCCGGAGACACGGAGATGCTGCCGGCTCAGGTCGTGGGCCGCTTCGCGCTCTCCATTGAAGGCTTCTGGCAGCTCGTGAAGGACGTCAACGAGATCGCGGAAAAAATCCGCGCAAAAGGCGGGGGGCCCGAGTGATCGCTGTACCGACGAACTTCGCAAACGCAGGCGAAGGCGCTTTCTTGCTCGGTGATTTCGACCGACCGGAGGGGACTTCCGCATGGCTAACCCGAACCTGGGACCGCGGAAGCAGTGACTGGCGCCTTGAGGTCGAGGAGGCTTCCGAAGCCAACACCTCTGCGTTGGAGTCCCCGCAATATCCGCTCTCCCTACAGGAGGCGGCGGGTGCGCGATTCCGCCGGCTGTCGAACCGCTGGCGTGACGAGACGGCAATTGCCCCAAGTGTTGTGCACATGGCGCTTCACGATGCCTACCAGCAAATCATCGGAATGGGAGAGGATGCACTACCGCTAATCCTCGCAGAGTTGCAGACGAACGGCGGACATTGGTTCTGGGCTCTAAGCGCGATCACGGGTGAGGACCCAGTGCCCGACGCAGCGCGCGGCGAGATTGAGGCGATGACTGAAGCCTGGTTGGAGTGGGGGCGCGTGCGTGGCTTCGCCTGATCTCCATAGATTTCTCCTCCAGAAGTTCCCCCGGCTCGGTTTGGGA
>DATLFF010000049.1:0-2790 GCA_035524915.1 Gemmatimonadota bacterium
AGTGGCGGATCACGATCCACAGCGCCGGCGCCGTGCTCACAAGGAGCGCCAGTGGGAGCCACCAGGCGTACGCCACCAGGACCACCGCCATGGCGACGAGCGTGATCCCGTCCTGGACCAGGCGCCCCAGGTTCTCCAACAGCTCGAGCGGGCGGTGCCGCGCCTCGAAGCGGGCCCGGTGGAGGTGGTCGTAGAATTCGGGGGTCTCGTAGAACGCCAGGTCGGCTTCCGCCGAGTGGCGGTGGATCCGGTCGTGGATGTGGTCCTGGACGTGCTCCGACTGGGCCGCCCGGACGTACCCGGCGACGACCCGCAGCACCTCCCGCAGAAGCAGGACCCCGGCCATGAGGGCGATCCAGGTCAGGGCGGGCCGGAGGGTACCGCCCTCCCCGCCGCTCCCCATCGCCGCCACCAGGCTGTCCACGACGGCGCGCGTGAGGTAGACCACCGCCACCGGCAGCAGGCCCTGCACGATCAGCATGGCCGCCCAACCGGTGGTCCAGCCCGGCGCCGCCTGCCACACCAGCCGGAGCGTCCGCGGCAGCCAGCGGGCCTGCCGGGCCGCCTGGCTCAGACGGATCTCGTCGAGCCGCGTCACCCCCCGCTCTCCACCCGGGTCACGCGGACCCGCTCCCGGGCGCTCCGGACCCCGTGGCAATAGCGCACGCGGAAGGCATCTCCCGGACGGACGTCGAACGGCTCGCCGAGAAACCACACCGGGTAGCGCCAGGAGTGCGTCTCGTCGACCTCGTCCGGGTGGGTGGAGAGGCGGAGCCCGTCCCCCATGTCCAGGTCGAAGTGGACGATCAGTCCGCTCAATCGGCCCTGCCGCTCCGCTTGGAACTCCGTCGCCGCGTCGACCAAGGTGCCCTCGATCGCCGCGAAGTCCATCTCGACCAGCCGCACCGGCTCCGCCAGCCGCGGCCACCGCGCCAGCCCCCGCCAGCCCGCCTCCCGGTAAGTGACCTGGGGCGACCGCCGGGCGATGTCCCGCAGCGGGCCGAAGTCGATCCCGTACCGGCCCTTCCAGACCCCCACCACGTCCTCGGTGAAGACGTTGTCGTCGAGCACGTCCTCCGGAACATCGACCGGAATTCCGTGGATCGCGAGCCGGGCGGGAACGACCCGCCCGCCGGGCGCCAGGAACCGCTGAATCGCGTCGCGCATCGTCTCGACCACCATCTCGCCCAGCGGCTCGTTGCCGATGATCTCGCTCACCAGGACGTCGGCGCGCTCCGGCAGCCGGGCCCGCACCGACTGCTCGCGGATGAGGGTCACCCGGTCGGCGACCCCGTTGGCCTCGAACATCTGGCGGGCCGTGTCGGCGATGCCGCACGCCTCGATGGCGTAGACCCGGCGGGCCCCCGCCTGCGCGGCCGCGATCGCGAGCACTCCGGTCCCCGTGCCGATGTCCACCACCACGTCGCCCTCCCGGACCGTGCGGCGGATGGCTTCGATGAACTTCCCCGTCCGTTGGCGATCGTTCAGCATGGCCACGTGGATCTGCGACGCTTCGAAGCCCAACAGGGCGTTCGACTCGAGCCGGGTCGGCAGCGCGTCGTGGCGCAGCAGCACGCCTCCCCGGTGCAGCTGCACCACCGTGTTCATGAGGTCGATCCAGTCCTGGGCGCCGGCCACGTCCGCGCCGAGCTCCCGCAGGGCGTCGGCCACCGCCCGCGGAGCCGCGAAGGCGTCGAGGATCCGCAGCGTGCGGGAACCCCCGCCGACGGTCCGGCCGTCCAGCCGGACGCGCACGCTGTTGTCCGAGTAGAGCTCCAGCGCCACGTCGGGGGCGCGGCGCAGGACCGTGTCGGGCGAGAGACCGCTCATCGGCCCGCCCGGCGCAGCGCGCGGCAGTCCTCGACGATCACGCCGGTCAGCTCGTCCAGCCTCTCGGGGCTGGCGTGCGGGTGGAGCCGGCGCACCGGGACGCAGCGGACGAGACGGCCGAGGAACGCGAACTCGGCCGCCCGCATCTCCCGCGTCATGAGGAACGTGGCGTTGGTCTGCGCCGCCAGCGTGACCACCGCCTCCGACATCGGGAGCGGCTCGGCGCGCGGAGCGTCCGGGTCGTCCCGCCGGCCGTGGAAGAGGTAGATCGCCGCCAGCTCCATCGGCTCGGTCACGAAGTCGTACCCGTGGGCCTCGAGGTCCACGTACCGCTTCTGCCAGCCGGGCGCGAGCACCGGCAGCTCGTCGGAGCCGCCGTAGAGGAGCCGGGCCGACTCGGTCCAGAGCCGGATGATGGGGTACGACGGCCGGGCCAGGATCCGCTCGCCCTCCTCCTCGAGGACGACGAAGTCGTCCGACAGCACGGGAAAACCGAGCCGGGCGAAGGCCGCCGCCGTGGTGGACTTGCCGGCGCCGGCCGGTCCCACCATGGCCACCGCCCGGCCGTCCACCGCCACCGCGCTGGCGTGCAGGCCCGTCACCCCACGCCGGCGGAGCACGAAGCCGAGAACCGGCCCCAGCAGGTACGTGGAGGCGTCCGCCAGCGTCTGGTAGTCGGCCCACCGCCCTCGCACCCGACGGCCCGCCCCGTCCACGTCGAACTCGATGTCGTCGAAGAACGTCATGCGGAACCACCGGCCGTGGTCCATCTCCACCACCTCCAGAGTCGGCCGGCCTTCCATCCGGTAGGGGCTGGTGTGGACCAGAGCCGTGATCTCGCCCGGCGGATCGTCCCACGGCGGCTCGTCGTTCAGCCACAGCTCCACGTCGGCGGGCGCGCCAGCGGGCGCAGGCAGGAGCCCCGGCACCGCCCGGCTCGCCCGCAGGACGAGGCCGCTG
>DATLFF010000050.1:0-2358 GCA_035524915.1 Gemmatimonadota bacterium
GCGGCGTCGTCCTGCGCGGCCTGCGCGGCCTGCCCCCGCTCGATCAGCTCCTCGAAGTGCGCCATCCGTTCCGGTGTCGAGGGCTCCACTTCCGCCATGGCCGCCCGGATCTCGGCTCCCAGCTCCTGCTGCGCGGCCTGAATCTCCGGGTGCTGAAGCGCCTGCTCCTGGATCGGCTGGAGGGTGGCCTGGACCTGCTGGAGCTCCGCGATCATCTCCTGCGCCTCGGGCGGCAGCTGCGGCGGGCCCGCCGCGTCCTGCTCCTGCGCGCTCAACGCCGCGGGGGCCACGAGGAACATCGAGAAAATGAAAGCGGCCCGGATGCGTCTCGTCCTCACGGCCATCTCCTGAGCTTCTGTCCACCACCACGCCACTCCGGCCCGGTGTCCGTACTTCCCAACACCCTACCGGCCCTGCGGTTCCGTCCGCGTGCACGGGCCTTGCACACGGCCTGGTGAATCCAGACGAGGAGAATGAATGACGGGCATGGACCGCATCGTGACCACGCTGGCGCTGGTGGCCGCCCTGGGCGCCCCTGCGCGCGCCGGGGCGCAGGACATCGAAGAGGCGGGCGGGTCCATCCTCTCCGCCGCCATCGGAGCCACCGCCGGGCTGGTCGGCGGTGGTTACGCCAACGTGGCCGTCGTCGTCCTCAAGGCCAGGGTGGGCCACTACCAGCACGACTTCAAGGAAACTTTCGGCTGGGAGTCCACCCCCATCCTGGTGGGAGGCGGGCTCGGCTTCGCGATCGGGTTCTGGGATGACGACCGGCTCTGGCCATGGATCATCGGGGGGGCGACCGGCCTCGCGACGGGGGCGGGGGCGGGATACCTGTTCGGTTCCTACCGGTGGGGTGACTCCGAGAGCCGGTGGGCGAACGCCGCGATCGGCGCCGCCATAGGGATGGCCGTCGGCAGCACGGCGGCGCTCTTCCTGGCCGGCTCGGACGACGACGATCCCGCCACCACCGCGACCGCGGCCTCCATCCGGGTCCCCCTCGTCCGGCTCCGGTTCTGAGCGTGAGTGACCGATCCGCCGTTCCGGTCCGCATACGGAGCCTCGCTCGCCGGCTCCGCGCGCCGCTGACCCTGTGCGCGACCGCGGCGGTCACGGCCTGCGCCACGCCCGACCGGCGCCCGCTGCCGCCGTGGCAGCCCGTGGCGGAGCCCGATCCCGGTGCCGTCGAGTCCGTGACGTTCCTGATCGGAGACCCCGGGGTGTCCGACTGGCAGCGGGCGCCGATCCTCTCGGAGATCGCCGGGGGGGTCGAGCGTTGGGCGGGAAAGCTGGGACGGGATTCCGCGGTGACGGTCCTGGTCCTCGGCGACATCGTCTACCCGGCGGGGATGCGGGAGCCCGGAACCGCTGAATTCGCGGACGATTCGATGCACCTCGAGGCGCAGATCGACATGGTGGACGGGCCGCTCGCCCAGCGGTACGGCGCGGCAGCGTACTTCATAGCGGGGAACCACGACTGGGGTGAGGCGCGCGGCCCGGAGGGGAAGGAGCGCATCCGGAACATGGGCGATTTCCTCGAGCGGAACCGCGCCCGCCGGGGGCTGAACGTCGCGCTCGTGCCGCCGGCCGGCGAGCCGGGGCCGGAGGTGGTCGACGTGGGCTCGAACCTCCGCATCATCCTGCTCGACACCGCCTGGTGGCTCCTCGCCTGGGAGCCGATGCTCAAGCCGGGGCTCATCGAACGGATAGAGGAGGCGATCGCGAGCGCGGGGGGCCGGCACGTCGTCATCGCCGCCCATCACCCCTGGCGCACGGGCGGTCCGCACGGGGGGATCGTGGACTTCTGGTCCACGTTCGGGATCCGGTGGCTGCTCAACAAGACGGGATCGCTCCTCCAGGACATCAACTCGCGGCCGATGCAGGACCTCCGGAACGCACTCCGCGACGTGTTTCGCCGACAGGGGCCACCGCTGCTCTTCGCCGCCGGGCACGACCACTCCCTCCAGGTGATGGAAGGGGTGCGGACCGCGGACCCGCGCTGGATCGTGGTCAGCGGGACCGGCAGCAAGGTCACCGACGTGGCGGATGCCCCCGGCATGCGGTTTCGCGCCGAGAAGGTGGGGTACATGACCCTGTTCGTCCTGCGCGATGGCGGCGCGATCCTCTACGTCCACGGCACCGATGAGGAATGGGTCGGCTGCCCCAACGAGGCGCACGAGGATCCGGATGCGTGCATGGCGGCCGCGTCAGAGACCTTCAAGACGCTCTTCTCGACCCGTCTCGACGACGGCTGATGCGCCGTCCGCCGGAGCCACCCGGAACGTCCTCGAGCGTCTGCGTGGATTTGTCTTCAGCCCGCGACGGTCCTAGCATGGGCGCATGAGCGCCGTCACCTGGGCC
>DATLFF010000051.1:0-17783 GCA_035524915.1 Gemmatimonadota bacterium
GGGGGCCGGTGCGCCCCTACGGGCGGGGACCGCGCCGGTGCACCCCTACGGGCGGGGACCGCGCGCGACGAGCCGATCGGCGTGGGGCTCCCCCGCGAGCCCGGCCAGCCGGGCGCGCCCCTCGGCCGGCCGACCCCCGAAGAGGTCGAGCGCGCCGGCCACGAGGACCGCGTCGGCCCCCCGGTCGCCGGCCAGCCGGACCCCCGCTTCGGCCAGGCGCTCCGCGCCGAGCAGGGCGTCCCAGTCGACGTCGAGCGCGAGCCACGCGGGGTAGCGGTCGATGCCCTGGCGCAACGCCCGGGCGGCCCCGGCCGGGTCGCCGAGCTCGGCCAGGGCCGCCGCCCTGCCCATGTACCCGTGCGGGAGCTGCGGGGCGGCCCGTGCGGCCCGGGCGTAGTGCTCGGCCGCCGCGTGCGGGTCGTCCGCCGCCATCGCTCCGTCGCCCAGGCGGATCGCCTCGGCGGCGGCGCGGTTCGGTCTCTCCGGAGCCGGAATCGACGGGCCGGACCAAGCGGAGCGGTAGAGGTCAAGCAGTCGCCCTTCGTAGGCGTAGAGTCCCCAGGGCGCGAAGAACGGATGGGGATCCATTGCGGGAGCCAGCCCGGCTCCGGCGAACCATCCGGCCCATCGCCCCAGCCCGAACGAGGCGGGGCGGGCGCCGCCGGGCAGGGGGGCCAGCCAGTGGGGGTCGTAGGCCGAGGCCAGGTCGGTCCAAGCCGCCGGGTACACCGTCGAGCGCGAGCGGGCGCGGTGCTCCGCCTCGGCGCGCGGGACCGTCGGAAGCGGGAGGTATACGGAGTCCGCCGCGGCCCGCGGGGGCGCGTCCGGGCCGCGCCCGACCGGCTCGAGGACCGGCGAGAGCGGGCGCACGTCCTGCGCCGCGGCGGGCCGGACGGGGCCGGCCGCCAGAGCGGCCGCCAGGAGTGCGGTCGCGAGCGGGATCGAGGTTCGCGGTGCCATCAGGTACCTCCCATCCTATCTTACTCTACGCATGCGCGGCATTCCATCGATCGTTCCCCTCCTCGGCGCCGTCCTCGTCGCTTGCTGCGGGACGGAGGAGCCCGCTCCGGCGCCGACCGGGGCGGTGGCGATCCGCTTCTCCGGCCCGCCGGCCGAGGGCGGCACGTTCGTCTCGGGGGAAGGCGACACGCTGCGCCTCTCCTCCGTGGCGATCCCCAGCGAGCCGTGGATCCTCATGGTCCGGTCCCAGGCCGGCGACAGCGCGGCCGTCCGCGTCGACGCCCGGACACTGGCCCCGCTGGAGAGCTATCGCCGCCACCGGACCGACGATGGTGACACCCTGGTGGCCACCATCGATTACGGAGCCGGGTTCGAGGGCCAGGCCCGTCTGATCCTGGCTCGCGGCGCGAGCCGCTCGGCCGACAACCTGCGCACGCCCGAGCCGTATCTCGACGCCACCCAGATCCCTCTCACGCTCGCGGCCCTCGATTACTCAATGACTCCCGACACGGTCTCGTTCAACTACGTCTCCCCGTTCGAGCAGCGCGCCGTGGCGGCGCGCCTCATGCTCGGCTCCTTCGAGACTCTGCGCGCGAGCGGCGCCGCGGTCCCCGCGCGGCAGGTGCGGGTCGAGGTCAAGGGGTTGGCAGAGGTCTACTGGTACGATCCCGTCGGCCGACTCCTGCGGATCGAGGAGCCCACCCGCGGGCGCGTCTGGACCCGACTCCCCGATGACGGCGGCGCCCCCGCGCCGTGAGCCGGCGCCTGCTCCCTCTGGCGGTCGCGGCCACCGCGCTCCTCCCGGCCCCCGCCCTGGCCCAGCGGACGGCCCCCGCCGAGCTGCTCGCCGCCGCCCGCGCCGTCACGCGCGAGGTGGCCGCGATCCGGCGCCTGCCGGCGCTCAGGCCGATCGACTTCCAGGTGAGCGACCGGGCCACCATCCAGGAGTTCGCCCGCCGCTCGCTCGAGGAGGAGATGGGGCCGGCCGAGTGGCGGGCCTACGACCTCCTGCTGACCCACACCGGGCTGATCCCGGACGACGTGGACCTCCAGGCGCTCGTGCTCGAGCTCTACGTGGAGCAGATCGCGGGCTACTACGATCCGGTCCGTAAGACCTTCTACCTGGCCGACTGGCTCCCGCAGCTGTTGCAGCGCGCCGTCGTGGCGCACGAGGTGACCCACGCCCTGCAGGATCAGCACTTCGACCTGGAGAGCTGGCTGGCCGAGCTCTCGCCCACCGAGGACGCGGCGCTCGCCCGGGCGGCGGTGGCCGAGGGCGACGCGATGGTGGCCATGCTGGCCTACATGCTGGCCCCCACGGGCATGGCGATGGAGGACCTGCCCGGCATCGGCGAGCTGCTGCAGGGCGAGGCCGGCCGCGTGGCGAGCGCGTACCCCACGTTCGACCGCGCGCCGAAGGCGCTCCAGCGGCTCCTCATGTTCCCTTACGTGGAGGGCGCCGACTTCGTGATGGCCGCGTACCGCTCGGGCGGGTGGGAGGCAGTGAACGCGCTCTACGCGGACCCGCCCGTCTCGACCGAGCAGGTGCTCCATCCGGAGCGCTACCGCGGCCGCCGCGACGATCCCCGCCCGGTGGAGCCCCCCGCCGCATCCGGGGGATCCGAGCCGTTGATCCGGGGTTCCTGGGGCGAGTTCGGCGTGGGGCTCGTACTGGAGGCCGGCCTCGGCGACACGGCCGCCGCGCGGGCGGGCGCCCGGGGATGGGACGGCGACGCGTGGGCGCTCCACGCGGCACCGGGCGGCGGGACCGAATTCGTCTGGGCGCTCCTGTGGGACGACGCCGGTGCGGCGAAGCGGTTCGCCGGGAGCTACGCCCAGGCGATCGTCCGTCGCTTCCCCGGCTCGGCCCGGATGGTGACCGGAGAGGGTCGGTTCGAATTCGACGGATCGGGCCGCCGGCTCGAGATGGCCTGGTCGGACGACCGCGTCGAGGTGCGCGAGCGCCAGTCCCGCGGTGCGGGTGGACCCGCGCGGACGGGCACGCCGTAGATTGAACGGACCCGTTCGTTCACCCGTCCATGCAATCGAATCGCACCCGTTCCCCGAGAAGACGAAGATGAAGAAGACCTCTCCGATCCTGGTCGCCGGATGTGCGCTGGCGCTGTCCGCCGCCATGCCGGCGGCCGCCCAGGACCCGGCCCTTCGGGATACGGTCGATCTCTCCCTCGGCCAGGCTCTCTCGATCGGCCTCCAGGAGAATCCGACCATCATCCAGTCGGCCGCGGACCGCGCGGCTTCGGGCGCGGGCCTGTGGAGCGCATACGGCAAGCTGCTGCCCCAGATCGGCCTCCAGGGCTCCGCCCAGAAGACCGATGAGGGCAGCTTCGTCTTCTTCGGCACCGAGTTCGAGAGCCCGGCCTCGTACTCGACGGCGTACCAGTGGGACATCACCCACTCGCTGCTCGACGCCGGCCGCGATCTGTTCCGGATTCGAAGCGCGAGGGCCGACGTGGACCGCCGCATCGCGGCCTATGACAACACCGCGCTCGAGACCGTCTCCGAAATCAAGATCCAGTACCTGAACGCCCGGCGCGAGGAAGGCCTCGTCACGCAGGCGGAGCTCGAGATGGAGCGCCGGGGGGCCCACCTCGAGATGGCCGACGCCCGCCACGAAGTGGGGGCGGTCACGCGGTCGGACGTGCTGCAGGCGCAGCTGTCGATCCACGAGGGGGGCGTGGCGTTGCTCCAGGCGCGCCAGCGGGCCGCGGAGGCACGGCTGGCGCTGCGCCGGCTCCTCGGGGGCGCGCTGCCTCCCGGACCGATCGACCTGACCTCGGATTTCCCCGTGTTCGAGCCTCAGTTCGACGAGGACGAGCTGGTGGCCTCCGCCCTGGCGGGCCATCCCTCGTTGCGGGAGTCTCGAGCGGCCGAGCGCGTCGGTGAGGCCGAGCTGTGGATCGCGCGCTCGGCCTACCTGCCGACACTGCAGTTGCAGTACTCGCTGGCCCGTTCCGTGGTCGACACCCTGGGGTTCGAGTTCTCCGACTTCGACAATCGCAACTTCTGGGCGGTCAGCTTCAACTGGCCGCTCTTCGGCCGCTTCGAGCGCTACAGCCAGACGAGCCGGGCGCGCGCCGGCCTGGTGGGCGCGCGGCAGGAGGAGCGCCGCCGGGCGCTCGCCATCGAGGAGCAGGTGCGCGTGGCGTACACGCGGCTCGTGACGGCCCGGGCGGCCCACGAGGTGGCGGCCGCCCGAGTGGAGCTGTCGGGCGAGGACCTGCGCCTCGCGGAGGGGCGCTACGAAACCGGCGTGGGTACCTTCCTGGATCTGCTGGATGCCAGGGTTCGGGCGGGCCAGGCGGAAACCGATCTCATCACCTCGACGTACGATTTCTATCTCGCCCTGGTGGCCCTCGAGCGGGCCACCGGACTCCAGCTTTTCCCCGAGAGGATCTGATGAACCGCAAGAAGTGGCTGATCGTCGGGGGGGCGGCGACCCTCGTGATCCTCCTGATCGTCGCCAGCATTCTGTCGAATCGCGAGTCCGGCACGAAGGTCGAGTACGAGACCGTCAGCCGGCGGAACCTGGTCTCCGTCGTGAGCGCGAGCGGCGCGCTCGATCCCCAGCAGCAGGTCCAGATCAGCGCCAGCACGCCCGGCGAGGTGGTGCGGGTCGGGGTGGTCGAGGGTCAACTCGTGCGGCGGGGCCAGTTCCTTCTCCAGCTCGACCCGGTCCCGGCCTCCGCCGCCGCCTCGGCCCAATCGGCCGCCGTCGGGGCCGCCCGCGCCGAGCTCGAGAGCGCGGAGGCCCAGCTCGAGCTGGCGGGGCGCCAGCACGAGCGGGTGCGCACGCTGGCCGAACGCGATCTCGTCCCGCGCGCCGAGCTGGAGTCCGCCGAGACGGAGCTTCGCGCGCGCCAGGCCGCCGTAGCGGCCGCTCGCGGGCGGGTCTCCCAGGCCTCGGCATCGCTCACGAGCGCGCGCCACGAGGTGGGGCGGGTGACGATCCGCAGTCCGATCGACGGGGTCGTCCAGCGCATCAACGTGGAGGAAGGCGAGATCGCGATGATCGGCACCATGAATCAGGCGGGAACGGTGCTTCTGACGATCGCCGACCTCGGCGTCATGGAGGCGATGGTCGACGTGGACGAGACCGACGTGGTCCACATCCGGGTGGGCCAGCCGGCCAAGGTGTCGGTGGACGCCTTCCCCGACACCACGCTCACCGGCCAGGTGACCGAGGTGTCGACCCTTCCCAAGATCGTTCCCACCACGACCGGTCCGGCTCAGGGCTCGGCCGATTTCGAGGTGACGATCACGCTGGACGGAGACTTCCCCGCGGCGGTCAGCGGTCTCACCGCCTCGGCGGACATCACCACCGCCGAGCGCGAGAACGCGCTCGTGATCCCCGTCCAGTCGCTGGTGGTACGAGCGGTCCAGGACGACGCGGCTGAGGGTGGCGTGGTGGAGCGCGAGGGCGTTTTCGTGGAGGAGGACGGGACCGCCCGGTTCGTGCCCGTCAAGGTGGGGATCGCCAGCGAACGCTACTTCGAAGTGCTCGAGGGGCTGGACGAGGGGGCCCGCGTGATCAGCGGACCCTACCAGGCGCTGCGCGACCTGGCCGACGGCGAACCGGTCCGGGCCACCGAGGCCGACCAGGGCGACCCCCTCGCGCGGTCGGAGAACGAGTGAGCGACGCCGGCGGTACCCGTCCCCTGATCCACGTGCGCGACCTGACCAAGATCTACGAGATGGGCAGCGAGCAGATCCGCGCTCTGGACGGCGTCGATCTCGACATCGAGCGTGGCGAGTACGTCGCGATCATGGGTCCTTCGGGCTCGGGCAAGTCCACCCTGATGAACCTGATCGGCTGCCTCGACACCCCCACCGTGGGCGAGTACTGGCTCAACGACCGCAAGGTGAGCGAGCTGGACGAGGACGAGCTGGCCGCCGTGCGGAACCGCGAGATCGGGTTCGTCTTCCAGACGTTCAACCTGCTCCCCCGGGCCACCGCGCTCCACAACGTGGAGCTGCCGCTGGTCTACGCCGGCATGTCGCGGGCCGACCGGATGGTCCGGGCCCGCGGCGCCCTCGAGGCGGTCGACCTGGCCGACCGCGCCGGGCACCGACCGAGCGAGCTGTCGGGCGGTCAGCGCCAGCGCGTCGCGATCGCGCGCGCCCTCGTCAACACCCCCTCGATCCTTCTGGCCGACGAACCCACCGGGAACCTCGACTCGAAGACGAGCTCGGAGATCATGGAGATCTTCGACCGCCTGCACGAGCGGGGGAACACCGTCCTCCTGGTCACCCACGAGCGCGACATCGCGCAGCACGCGAAGCGCCAGGTGCACATGCTGGACGGGAAGATCGAGCGCGACACCTCCGCGTCCGCCCCGGTCGCCGGCTAGGACCCGGCCGTTCGCGGGCCCTCGCCCCGGGGGCTAGATTCCACCGCATGACGGACACCTGGACCACGCTTCCACCCGGCGCGCGCGTCGTCGTGGCGATGAGCGGCGGCGTCGACTCGAGCGTCGCCGCGGCGCTGCTCGCCGAGCGCGGCCACGACGTGATCGGGATCACGATGAAGCACTTCTGCTACTCGGAGGTGCCGGAGGAGGCGTCCGCCTCGGCGTGCTGCTCGCTGGAGGCGATCGAGGACGCTCGCGCGGTGGCGAGGCAGGTGGGATTCCCCCATCACGTGCTGGACTTCGAGGGGCCGTTCGGCGAGGCCGTGATGGACCCCTTCGTGGCCGAGTACGCCGCCGGCCGGACGCCCAACCCGTGCGTGCGCTGCAACCGCTTCGTCCGCTTCCCGCAGCTGTGGGCCAAGGCCCGCCTGCTGGAAGCCGACGCCGTGGCGACGGGCCACTACGCCCGCGCGGTGGCGGGAGCGGGCGGCGTGGAGCTCCGACGCCCGGCGGACCGGGACAAGGACCAGACGTTCTACCTCTGGGGTCTCACCCGGCCGCTCCTCGACCGCGCGCTCTTTCCGCTCGGAGACTCGACCAAGGAGGCGGTCCGGGCGAAGGCCCGGGAGTTGGGCCTCCCGGTGGCGGAGAAGGCCGAGAGCCAGGACATCTGCTTCATCCCCGACGGCGACCTGAAGGGCTTCCTCGAGCGGCGGGCGGCCGAGGACGCCGGCGCGGCGGGCTCCACCGGCCGGTTCGAGCCGGGCCCCATCCGGACCGAAGCCGGAGCGGCCGTCGGCACGCACGACGGGAGCGGGTTCTACACCGTCGGCCAGCGGCGCGGCCTGGGCCTCTCCGGCTTCGACCGGCCGCGCTACGTGACCCGGATCGAGCCCGACAACACGCTCGTGGTGGGGACGGAAGACGAGCTCCTGAAGGGCGGGCTCGAGGCCGGAGACCTCAACTGGCTGATCGACCCGCCGGCGGGGCCGTTCCGCGCCGAAGCGCAGATCCGCCACCGCTCGGCCCCCGTGCCGGCCCGCGTCGAGCCGGGCCCCGGGCGCACGGCCCGGGTCACTTTCGACGCGCCCGTCCGGGCCGTGGCGCCGGGCCAGTCGGCGGTCTTCTACCGGGAGGACCGGGTGCTGGGGGGCGGAACGATCGTACGCGCCCTGGACGGATCCGAACCCTAGGGCTCGCCAGGCTGCGCCCCGGACCCCGGCGGCATCGGCCGCCGGGCGTCACTCCACGCCGTGGAACGTCTCGATCACGATCGCCCCGCCGTACGAGTGCCCGAACTCGATCGAGGCGGACACTCCGACTCGCATCTCGAGCCGGCGGATGTCGGTCGTCAGCACCATGTCGAGGACGCAGGTGTCATGGAACCGCTGGCCGTCCACCACGACCAGGTCGATCACCCCGTTCCGCGTCTCGATGATCGGGCAGCCGCTCGCCGACGATCGGCCGACGCGCGTGCCGGGAATCCGCCGGTCGATCAGCTCCAGCACGCTGAGCGGGCTGTTCCGCGGGATGTCGTCGGCCGTGATCACGGTACGCGCGAGCCCCATACCCATGTCCGGAGCCGCCTCCACCGTCGCCGACACCTCCTGCACCTCGATCGGAGCGGGGGCGAGCCGGGCCTCGATCTCGACCGCCTCGCCGGCGGTCAGCGCGACGGTCGCCTCCATGCTCCGGTAGCCGAGCCGCTCCACCGTGAACGTGCGCTCTCCGGCCGGAACGCTCGACACGTCGAGCCGGCCTTCGGGACCCGTCGTGCCGCCCAGGTCCAGGCCGGGCAGGTGGACCTGGGCGCCCTCGATCGGGGCGCCGGTGGAGGCGTCCAGCGCCGTCACCGTGAACCGGGCGGTCGCACCGCCGGGCAGGCGGCGCAGCGCGATGCCCGCTTCCCCCGCCTCCGGCGGCGCCGGCTCGGTCGCGGGCGGCGGGATCTCGAGCGGCTCCGACCACCGTCGCTCCGCGCTCGCCAGGGGCACGGCGCCAGCCGACCGGGCGGGCTCGATCCGGTCCACCTCGCCGGAGTCCTCATCCACCCGGATCACCGTCGCCAGGCGCGACGCGATGTCCATGTTCAGGTGCGAGTAGGCGCGATTGTCCGCCATCCGGATCACCGGCATGAGGATTCCCCACCGGGAGATGTAGCCCTCGCCGCTGTCCAGGCGCGCGAACTCGATCCGCCCCCCGGCACCCTTGCCCTCGAGCGCGGCCGGGAGATTCGTGTACTCGTAGTCCAGCTGCCGCAACTCGCCCGTGGGAACGTCGACCCAGAGAGTCCCCTCGATGTCCGGCTGGCGGCGGTTCCGGGCCGGCGCGAACGCGAGGCCGACCCAGTCGGGATGCTCCGGGGGCGGCTCGCGCACCGCGAAGCAATGGCCGTCCAGGAACTCGTCGGAGAGGAGGGTCTCGGCGTCGGGCCCGTAGTAGACGACCTCCTCGCCCTGGAATCGGACGAAGCCCTCGTCGGCGAGCGCCTGCGGGGGGAGCGCCACGTAGGGGCTGCCCCGGCTCAGCCCGGTCAGCGAACGGGACTGCTCGCTGCGCACGCGGAGGTTGTAGGGGTCCAGCTGGCGCTTCCGCGCGGTGACCGCGTAATGCAGCAGCCCCCGGTTCTGGGCGAACGCGGTCACGTTCAGGGTCTTGCTGACCTCCTCCCACAGGCGGCCCGCATCCGCGTCTTCCTCGGGACGCACCGTGCAGTCGGACTCGATCGTGACCCCGATGTCGGCCAGCTCGACCGGCGCGACCAGCGTGGACAGGTGGTACTGCACGACCCGTCCCGCCTCGAGCTCGATCGGATCCGAGCTCGTGCTGAGGTAGCCGATCCGGTCCACGCCGATCACGTAGCGGCCCGCCGCCGGAGCGACCACGATGAACCGTCCGTCCGCGTCGGTCAGGGCCACGTCCCGCTGCGCTTTGGAGACGTCCAGGAGCACCACGAACGCCCCGGCCACGGGGACGCCGGAGCCCTCCTCGGTCAGCCGGCCGTGGATGGACTGGGATGCGGCGGGGGCGGCCGCCAGGAGGACCGCGGCCACGCCCGCGATGAAGCGGGGCGTTCGGAGAGGGGGCACCATCGCTGCTCCAGATGAGAATGCCGATGACGCTACAGGTGCCATGATATCAAGGCGCGGAGGAGCCCGCACGTTTAACCGCTCCGCCGTCACCCGACTCGCTTCACGGGGCCAGTTCGAGCCTGGCCTCGATCTCGACCGCCTCGCCCGCACCCAGGGTCACCCTGACCTCGACGCTTCGATACCCCAGGCGCTCGAGCGCGAGCACGCGCTCGCCCGGCGGCACGGCGGGGAGGTCCAGCCGGCCGGCGGGCCCCGTCGACCCGCCGAGACCGAGACCGGGCAGGTGCACCTGGACGCCCTCGATCGGCTCCCCCGTCTCGGCGTCCAGCGCCGTCACGCCCACCCGGGCCGCCGCCTCCCCGGTCGCCCGCCAGACCACGATCGCGGCTCCCTCGGCCGCCCAACCCGCGGGATCGCCGGTCCCCTCGGCCGCCGCGACCGCGGGGTCGGCGGGGAGATCGAGCGGCTCCGGCCACGGCTCCGCGGGCGCGCCCGGCGCCGCCCGGACCGACTCGATCCGGTCCACCTGCCCGCCCTCCTCTTCGATCCACGCCAGCCCCGCCAGCCGCAGCTCCGCCCGGATCGTCGGATGGGCCGGGGGCGGACCCTCCCGGACGCGCACGACCGGCATGCGGATCCACCACCGGGAAACGTACCACTCCCCGCTCTCCACCCGGTCGAACTCGATTCGCCCGCCGGCGCCCTTGCCCTGGAGCGGCGCCGGCAGGTGGGTGTAGTCGTACTCGAGGAGCCGCAGCTCGCCGGTCGTCGCGTCGAGCCACATGGTCCCCGAGATGTCGGGGAGCCTCCGGTCCCGGACCGGCTCGAACCCGAGGCCGATCCACCCCGGCTCACCGGCCGGCGGCGCGCGCACCTCGAAGCAGTGGCCGTCCAGGAACTCGTCGGACAGCAGGATGTCGGCATCGGGACCGTAGTAGACGACTTCCTGGCCCTCGACCCGGGCGAACCCGACGTGGGCCAGCAGCTCGGGCGGGACCGATACATACGGACTCCCCTGGCTCACCCCGGTGCGCGAGCGGGACCGCTCTTCCCGGACGCCGAGGCTCGAAGGGTCGAGGACCCGCTCCCATTTGGTGATGGCGTGGCGCAGAAGACCGCGGTCCTGCGCGAAGGCGGTCATGTTCAGCGCCTTCCGCGCCTCCTGCCAGAGGCGCGAGGCGTCGTGCTCCTTTCCGGGACGCACCCTGCAATCGGTCTCGATCGTGACGGAGATGCCGGCCAGCTCGATCGGCTCGACCGCAACGCCCAGGCGATGATCGAGGACCTCTCCCGCCGCCAGCTCGATCGGGTCCGAGATCGTGCTCACGAACCCGATCCGCTCGATTCCGATCGTGTATTCGCCGGGAGCCGGAGCCTCCAGGACGAACCGTCCCGCGGCGTCGGTGAGCGCGGCGTCGCGCTGCTTGCCGGAGGCGTCCAGGAGCGCCACGAACGCGCCGGGCACCGACGTGCCGGACCGCGCCTCGACGAGCCGGCCGTGGATGGACTGGGCCCCGGCGGGAGCGACGGTGAGGAAAATCGTGCCCGCAGCCATCGCCATGCACCAGGTTGCGGAACGGACCATGGATTCGATCATACGCCCGATCGGCGGGACCCTCAAGCGGACGAATCGCGGCCTCACAAATATATGCGTACAATTCCCCATCGTCGGAGGCCCGTGAAGTGGTCGTACAACGCGCGCGACACGCCGGCGATCGCCCGCTCCCGCTCCGCCAGCGGCCGGTCGGACGACTTGATGAACACGGCGAGCGCCAGGTGGGTGCCGTCGGGCAGCGATACGATGCCGACGTCGTTCGTCGTCGCGCCGACGGTCCCGCTCTTCCGCGCCGCGGGGGTGTTCGCCGGCAGGAGGCCGGGGATGCGCGTGTCGCCGTAGGAGCGTCGCATGTGGCCGATCAGGAGCCGCCTTCCGGCGGCGGAGAGGCCGGCCCCTTCGTGGACCCTCGCGAGAAGGTCCGCCATGCCCACCGGCGTGGCGGCGTCGCGCGGATCGGCGGCCCACGTCGCCGCGGCCCGGCGGCGGGCCGCGGGCGGGACCCCGTCGAGGAGACGGTAGAACTCGGTCCCGGACCAGTCCCGGCCGACGGGCGGCGGCGGGAGTCCCGCCCAGTCGGACAGCATCCGCCCCTCGGTGCGGCTCACGTCGATTCCATCGACCCCCAGGGCGGCCAGGCGGTCGCGGACCGGGCCCGGCCCGCCGATCACGGCGAACAGCGCATCCGCCGCCGTGTTGTCGCTCTCGCGCAGCATGAGCTCGAGGAGCCGGCTCACGGTGACCGGGCCCGCTCCCTGCAGGCTCCGTCCAGGCCGCACTTCCTGTGGGGCGATCCGGATCGTGTCGGAGAGGGCGAGCCGGCCCGCGTCCACCCGCTCCAGGACCGCCAGCGCGATGGGCAGCTTGACCACGCTGGCCATGGGGAAGAGCTCGCTTCCGTTCCACTCGATCCGCCGGCCGCTCTCGATGTGGATCCCCGCCACGCCCAGCACGCCGCCGGCGTCGGACTCCAGACCCCGGAGAACCGAGTCGAGAGCCGCGGGTACGGCCGGGGGCGGCGGCGCCGGCAGAGCCGCCGGGGCGGGGTCGCGCTCCGCCCGCCCCACCGGAGACTCGCGGCGATCGAGCCTCGCGGCCGAGCCCTCGGAGGGGGCGGAGGCCGTCCGCTCGCCGGAGCAGGCGAGCGCCCCCAGTGCCAGCGCGAGCGCCAGCCGAACGATGGAGGAGGGGATGGAAAGCGGGATCAGGAGTGGAGCCGGCGGTACCGGGCGGGCGTCAGTCCCACGGCCCGCTTGAACACGCGCGTAAGGTGGCTCTGGTCGGCGAAGCCCGCGGCCTCCGCCACCTCGGCCAGCGGCCGGTCCGTCTCCTCGATCAGCCGCCGGGCGCGATCCACGCGCAGGCGCCGGGCGTATTCGCCGGGGGTGCATCCCATGTGACGGCGGAACGACCGGGTCAACCGGCTGGGGGTCACGTCGGTCTCGAGGGCGATGTCCGCGATCCGCGGCGGGTCGAGGAACCGGTCGTGGAGGATCTCGCAAGCCGTCTCCACGTGCCGCGGCGGGCGGCACTCGGCCATCCGCCACACATCCGCCACCAGGATGCGCAGGAGCCCGTCCAGCACGAGGTCCGACAGATCGTCGCCGTACCGCAGCTCGCGCCGCAGGCGGGCGGCGATCCAGCCCCAGCGCTCCCGCGGGAACCGCGTGTTCTCGTGGATGGAGGACAACCCACCGTCGTCCCCGATCGTCTCGGGCTCGAACTCGAGCGCCAGGCAGCGCACCCCACCGGATGAGAACGCCTCCGAATGGACCAGGCCGCGGGGATGGAACAGCAGCACGGAAGGATTGCACTCGAGCGACTTGCGGCCCCAGTACTCCGTGTACCGCCCCTCGAGCACGAAGTTGAAGATGGGCCGGGCGTGAGAGTGCGGCGGGACGGTCGTCCGGCCGCGATAGCGCACTTCGCTGACCGTCAGCCCGCGGGCTTCTCGCCTGCCGAGCGTCTCGCCGAAGTATCTACCGGTGGTGAGCGTAGGGTCCACGGTCCTCCCTTCATCTTACGACGGCGTCCATTCCCGCACCAGTTCCCTGGACTACGGCTCGTCCCGGCCGCCGAAGACGGTAGACCGCCCAGGTCCCGGCCAGCAGACACAGGAAGGCCGCCTGCGCGCCCAGCGTCTCCACCGTCGGGTGGATCCCCAGGACCTGGGCCAGCAACCGGTGATCGGGCGCCCACGGCAGCGGCCGCAGCGCGAACAGTCCCGCCTCCTGGAGATTGTAGAGCCCCTTGCCCAGGAACACGAACGCCAGCAGCAGGAGGATCGCGTTGGTCGCTCCGAACACTTGCCGGAGCGGGAGCTTCGTCCCCAGCCGGATGATCCCGGCGCCGACCACCACGATCAGGACCAGGCCGGGCGCGAAGCCGGCCAGAACCGGCCCCGGACCGGCGTCGAACATGAGGGCCTGGTAGAAGAGCACGGTCTCGAACCCCTCGCGGTAGACGGCCGCGAAGGCGAGGCCCGCCATCGCCAGGGCCGAGCCGCCCGCCACGGCCGCGCCCACCTTGCCCTCGAGGTACCGCTTCCAGTCCTGGATGTAGGTCTTCCGGAAGAGCCAGTGGGAGACGTAGAGCAGCACGGCCACCGCCACCAGCGCGGTCACCCCCTCGATGAGCTCCCGGCTCGCGCCCCCGACCGGCACCACCGCCCGCGCCACGATCCACGTGCCGACGCTGGCCGCCACTCCGAGCCCGACTCCGACCCACACCTGGTGCCGGTGCCGCGGCTCGCTCGAGACGCGGCCCAGGTAGGCCAGGATCGCGCCGATCAGGAGCACCGCCTCGAGCCCCTCGCGGACGATGATCATGAACGCGCTCACCGCCGTGAACCAGAACGAGCCGCCCTCGGCCAGGGCCGCGTCGAGCTCGAGCAGCGTGGCGTCGAGCGCGGCGAACGCCTCGACCACCTCGGCGGTCTCGGCGCCGCTCGAGAGCCGCGGCCGAAGGACCAGATGGATCAGCCGCTCGGCGCGGGCCACGCCGTCGCCGGGGAGCCGCGGCTCGAGCGGCTCGAACCTCTCGAGGTAGGCGTGCTCGACCCCGCGGAGCGCGGCCTGGCGATCGCCGGCGAGGTACGCGGCCTCGGCCACGTCCAGCTCGCGGAGGATCGCGGCGAACTCGGGCGTGCGGGCCGCGGCCGCGGACCCCCGCTCGCGCGCGGGCGCCAGCAGATCCTCGAGCGCGGCGCCGGCGGCCCCTGGAGACGTTTCCACCCGGGCCGCCGCCGCGCGCACCGCCCCGATCCGCTCCCCGGCTCGGGCGATCGCGCCCGCGAGACCGGCGTCCTCCGCCGACATGGCGGCGTGAAACGCCTCCTCCAGCTCGGCCACGCGGTCGTCCAGCGGAGGCGCCGCGTGGGGAGCCCCGGGGCCGTACCACCCCTCGATCGTCTCGATCTGGTCCAGATAGACGCGGGTGACGATCCCACGCGCGCGATCCCCTTCTCCCGCCGCCAGCGCGCGGTCGGCCTCTTCCAACCCCGCGGTCGCGGCGTCCAGCGCGGCCGGCAGGTCGGCCGGCTCCTGGGCGCGGGCGGGAGCGGCGAGCGCCGCCGCGGCGAGCCCCAGGCAGAGCCAGATCCTCGGCCGACCTCTCACGGCGCAGCCGCCAGCACGTCGGCCTGCCCCGCGTCGAGCACGGCCACGGCTTCCGCGACGGCCGCCGAATCGGCGGGCGGCGTGGCGGCCAGGATCTCCATCAGGTGGTGGAACCGGGTCTCGGCCTCCTCGACCGCCGCGGCCAGTTCGGGGGACCGTCCCTCGCTCCCGTTCGGGCCCCAGCGGCGCTCGATCTCCTCCTGCCGCGTGACGTAGAGATGGACCACCGTCTGCCGGGCGCCGGCGGGGTCGCTCGCGACCCGTGCCGGCAGATCCGCCACACCCGTCCGGATGTCGGACACGAGCGTGGCGAGGTCGAGCTCCGCCGGCGCGGCGCTCGACTCGGCTTCGTCGGCCGGAACCGGGTTCTCCTCCTCCGCGCCTCCGCAGGCGGTGAGCAGGGCGAGCGCGAAGGTCGCAAGGGTCCGCATGGGCATGGGACCTCCAGGCACGGGTCAGGAACGGATACTGGACAGGACCGATTCCGAAATAAATGAGACTGAGTCTCAATTGAGGATTCTACCCACCGGCCAGGGCGGGGGCAACCCTCGATCAGCTCCGCCAGTACGTCCGGGTGAAGAGGATCAGCACGGTGAAGATCTCGAGCCGTCCGACCAGCATGAGGAAGGCCAGGACCCACAGGGCGAGATCGGGGAGCGGGGCGTACGTCTCGGTCGGCCCCACCAGCCCGAAGCCCGGCCCGACGTTCCCCAGCGTCGCCGCGGCGGCCCCGACCGCCGTGGCGACATCGACTCCGAGCAGGTTCAGCGTCACGACGCCGGCCCCCAGGATCCCCATGTAGAGCAGGAGGAACCCGCTCACGTTCGCCAGGACGTCCTCCGACACCGTTTTGCCGTGCATCTTGTACACGAAGACCCCGGCCGGATGGATCAGCCGCTTGAGCGAGATCCGCGCCTCCTTGGCCACCAGGAGGTACCGGAGCACCTTGACCGACCCGGCCGTCGACCCCGCGCACCCCCCCACCAGCATGAGGAGGAACAGGATCGTCCGGGCCGCCGGCGCCCACGTCTCGTAATCCGCCGTGGCATACCCCGTCGTGGTCATGATCGAGGCGGTCTGGAAGAGACCCGCGCGGAACGCCGGCTCGAAGCGCTCGATCGTCCCCGGCAGCCAGGTCACGAGCGTCAGAGTCGCGGTCGCGATCGCCAGCAACGCCAGGTACACGCGGAGCTCCGTGTTGCGGCGCACCGCCCGCCAGCGGCCGGTCAGCGCGCTGTAGTGGAGGGTGAAGTTGATCCCCGCGAGCACCATGAACGCCGCGATCACGTACTCGATGAACGGGCTCTCGAACGCTCCCACGGACGCGTCCTCGGTGGAGAAGCCGCCCGTGGCCATGGTGGTGAGCGCGTGGTTCACGGCATCGAACGGGGTCATGCCGCCGAGCCACAGCAGGACCGCCTCGGCGAACGTGAGCAGGATGTACACGCCCCACAGCAGGGACGCCGTCTGCCGCACGCGCGGTCGCAGGCGGTCCGGCGCGAGCCCCGGGATCTCGGCCTGCATGAGCTGCATCCCCCCCACCCCGAGGAGCGGCAGGATGGCCACCGAGAGCACGATGATCCCCATCCCGCCCAGCCACTGGGTGAGACTCCGCCAGAGCACGACTCCGCGGGGGAGCGTGTCGATCTCGGTGACGATCGTGGCGCCGGTCGTCGTGAGCCCGGACATCGATTCGAAGAAGGCCCGCGTGAAGGAGTCGACGGAGCCGGTCAGGAGATACGGGAGCGAGCCCGCGAGTCCGACCGCGATCCAGCCCAGGGTGACGATCGCGAACCCGTCCCGGATGTGGACGTCGCCCCCGGGCCGGGAGGCGCGATAGAGCAGTCCCCCCACCGCCGCGGACGACACCGCCGACGCCAGGATCCCCCACGCGGCGGCCTCTCCGTAGCTGAACGAAACCGCGGCCGGCAGGAGCATCGCCGCCCCGGCAAAGGCGGTCAGCAGCCCCACCACGTACGGGACCACGCGACCCGGCCTCACCGGCCGCCCTTCCAGCGCGCTGTCATTTGGCGAAGAAGGCCGCGGTCGCCTCGGTAGCTTCCGGGAGCGCGAAGACGACGATCCGGTCCCCCGCCTCGATGCGCGTGTCGCCGCGCGGGATCAACACGCGCTCGTTCCGCAGGATCGAACCCAGGATGGCACCGGCCGGCAGGTCGAGGTCGGCCACCGTGCGGCCGGCGGAGCGCGTGCCCTCCACCACCTCCACCTCCATCGCCTCGGCCTGGTTGCGCTCCATGACGGCCATCGACACCACGTGGCCGCCGCGGATGTGCTGGAGGATGCGGTTGGCGGTCGAGAGCCGCGGGCTGACGGCCGCGTCGATGCCCACGCGGGAGACGAGCGGGATGTACTCGCTGCGCTTCAGGAGCGCGATTACCTTCTTCGCGCCGAGGTGCTTGGACAGCAGAGAAGCCAGGAGGTTCGTCTCGTCCTCGCTGGTGACCGCGGCCAGGCCGTCGGTCTCGGAGATCCCCTCCTGCTTGAGGAGCTCGAGGTCGGTGGCGTCCCCGTTGAGGACCAGCGCCGTCTCCAGCGTCTCCGCCAGCTCCACGCAGCGGGCCCGGCTCTGCTCGATGATCGTCGGCTGGATCCCCTCGCGCTCCAGCATCCGCGCCAGGTGCAGCCCCACCCGGCCGCCGCCGAGCAGCATGACCCGGCGGATCCGGTCGTGCTCGAGCCCCAGGAGACGGTAGGCGTCGTCCAGGTGCCGCGCCTCGGACACCAGGTAGATCTCGTCGCCGGCCTTCAGCTCCGTCCCGCCGTCGGGGATGATCGTGCCGCCGTCCCGCTCCACCGCAACCGTCAGGAAGTGCGCCTCCCCCAGGTCCTTCCCGATCTGCGCCAGGGTGCGTCCCGCCACCGGGGCCCGCTCTCCCACCGGCAGGGCCAGCAGGATCACCCGGCCGTCGGCGAACTCCGCCACGTCGCTGGCCCGCGGCCGATGGAAGAGCTTCAGGATCTCCCGCGCGCACTCGCGCTCGGGGTTGATGAGGAGATCGGCGCCGAACTTCCGTCCCTGAAGGATGCCCCGGCGCTCGTAGTAGTCGGGACTGGATACGCGCGCGACCTTGAGATCCACCTCGAACTGCGCCGCGATCAGGCAGGCGATGAGGTTGACCTCGTCGAAGTTCGTCACCGCCAGCAGCAGATCGGCGCGCTCGATCCCGGC
>DATLFF010000052.1:0-5137 GCA_035524915.1 Gemmatimonadota bacterium
GGCCTTTCGCACCGCCCGATGCCCAGCGGCGCGGGGCACGACGCACAATCCATGGCGCGCCTCGCCCCGGCCGGGATGATCTTCGTCCCCAGCGTCGGCGGCATCAGCCACTCCCCCCGGGAGCTCACCCGCCCGGACGACATCGTCAACGGCGCCAACGTGCTGCTGAACGCAGTGCTGCGGCTGGATGAGTGAGGACGATGGAAGCTACCCGGCCGCCAGCATGTGCCAGCGGGCGAAGGCGAAGAGAAAGGCCGCGAGCACGACGTGGAAGATGATCGGGATCCAGGCCCGGCGTCGCTCGGGCGGGCGGCGCAACCAGACGACGAACCGCACGACCATCCCAGCGGCGTAGACGAAGCTCAGCCACATGAGGACCGCGCCCAGCGCGGGCCGCGGCGTGGCCCATCCCGTCCCGCCACGGGCGACATCGAGCGTCATGCGCGTCATCACGGCGATGAAGAGCACCTGGATGGGCAACAGCAAGGGGTAGGGCAGGAGCCCGGAGTACCATTCCCGCATTGGCGGGAGCCAGCGGGGGCTGCGGAGGGCGACGACGACCTGGCCGAGCACGCGCAGCACGAACAGCGCGAGCAGGAAGGCCATGACGGCCGCGAACCGCTGGGGGACCGGCACCGCCCCTACCCCGCCCTGCCGGCGATCAGCCGTGCGGCCCGGGGCGCGTCGCGCCGGATGTTGAAGAGTCCGCCCGTCGAGTCGTAGTTGTGCCCTACGACGAAAAGGTCCTGCGCGCCCTCCGCCACCACCCGGGCCGTGCGTCGCACGAAGCCCCGCTCGTCGACCCGGACGCTCTCGCGGATCGGCTGGACCGCCGCGCGGAAGCCGGTGGCGAGGATGACGTCGTCGACGGCGACGGCGTCGCCCTCGGCGAAGTGGGCGCGGCCCTCGTCGAGATGGGTGAGCCCGCCGCGGAGGGCGACCCGCCCCTCGCGGATCGCGTCGACGAGGTGGAAGCCGATCAGCGGGATCGAGTCGAGCGGCCCGCCGGCCGGGCGCGGGAGGACCGGCGGCCCGCGCCGGAGCTCCGTCAGGCGCTGCACCAGCCCGACGACGGCGGACCGGGCCGGAGGCGGGAGCTGTCCGACGACGAAGGCCAGGTACTGGATGGGGATGCCGAACAGCCGGAGCGGCACGACGTTGGCCCCGCTGCGCACCGACAACGTGACGTCCACGCCCGCGCCGGCCAGCTCGCTGGCGATCTCGCCGGCCGAGTTCCCGGCGCCAACCACGAGAACGCGTCGCCCCGCGAACGGCCCCGGACGCCGGTAGTCGACGGAGTGCAGCACTCGCCCCCCGAACCGCTCCTCGCCCGCGACCTCCGGACGTAATGGATTGCTCATGATCCCGGTGGCGAGGACCAGGTGGCGGGCACGAGCCTGCCCCTCGGGGGTGTCCACGACCCAGCCGCCGTCGGCGCGTCGGGCGCGGGTGACCTCGCGGCCCGTCACGAGCGGCAGCCGGAACCGGTCCGCGTAACGCTCGAGGTAGGCGACGAACGCGTCGCGCGGGAGGAAGAGCGGCGCCGCGCGGCCGTGGCCGAGCCCGGGCAGCGCGGACATGTGGCGGCCGGTGTGGAGCGTCAGGCTGTCGTACGTGTTCCGCCAGGTGGTGCCGACGCGCTCGCCGCGCTCGAGCACCGCGTGCGCGACGCCGCGCCGCGTCAGCTCCCGGGACGCCGCCAGCCCCGCGGGTCCGGCGCCGATCACGAGCGCGTCGAGCGGTCGGTCGAGGTGGACGGTCACGCGAACATCGGCGCGTAGTGGCGCCACCACTCGCTCTGGAAGCGCAGCTCCGGGTCGTAGTGCCGCTTGAGCCGCAGGAACTCGGGGAAGTTCGGATAGCCGCGCTCGACCTGCTCGCGCGTGGCGGCGCGTGAGTACGTGAGGAAGAACGAGCCGCCCAGGTCCAGGGCCGTGTCGTACAGCCGCCGGAAGACGTCCGCCGTGTGGGCCCTCCCTTCCGCGGTGTGCTGCGTCCTCAGGTTGAAGATCACGCAGCCGTAGTCCTGGCGCGCCCAGGCGAGGAAGCTGGTGTCGTCCTCGCGGATCGCGCGGATGGTCCCGTAGATGTCCTCGGCCTGCGTTGCCCGAAGGATGCCGCGCGAGCGCTCGAGGAGCTCCAGGATCCGCTCGGGAGGCGCGTAGACCTCGCCGATGACGAGCGACTCGGTGGGCGCGCTGGTCGAGCTGGCGAGCTGTTCGAGGACTTCGGCGTAGGACGGGACGTAGGTGCTGAGCTGCATGGTATCCGACCAGTACACGTTGCCGTGCGTGGAGAGATAGTGCTGGCTGTAGACCTGGAGCGCCTTCTTCTTGTCGGTGAGCGCCAGCCGCAGCAGGGCGATCCACTTGTCGGCGTCGAGCCCCGCCCGGGCGTCGGCGACCTCCGCGTCCGGCGGAGCCTCCCCATAGCACGCGAGCACGCCCCTGCGGAGGAAGTCCCGGTCGGACGGGTCGATCGCGTACTGGAAGTCGCCATAGAGGCACCCCTCGGAGACCCGACGGTAGAACGCCGGCACCGCCTCCTCGACGTCCAGGATGTTGACCATCCGCCGCAGCCGGAGGCGCGGCCCGAGCCGGAGCGTGACCGTCCCGATCACCCCGAACAGGCCGTAGCCGCCGACCACCAGGGAGAACAGCTCGGCGTTCTCGTCGCGGCTGCACCGGACCCGCTGCCCGTCGCCCGTGATGACGGTGAGCGCTTCCACGTCGTCGACCATCGGCCGCATGAGCAGCCCCCGACCGTGGCCGTTCGCGGCGATCGATCCGCCCAGCGAGAGCGCGTCCGCGCCCGTCTGCTTCTGCCGGATCCCCCAGCGGCCGTCGGCTTCCTGCAGCGCGTGCGTGGCCGCGATGACGTCCGGCCAGTGCGCGCCCGCCTCCATCTCGAGCAGCCCCCGCTCCGCGTCGAACGCGAGCGGTCGCTTCAGGACCGTGGTGTCGATGAGGAGCCCGCCCGAGCAGAACTGCTGGCCGCCCATGGCGTGCCGCCCGCCGGCGATGGCCACGGGCAGGCCGCGACCGGCCGCCTCCCGCACGGCCGCGAGCAGCTCGTCCTGGTCCCGCGGCGTCAGCACTTCCGCCACGTCCGTCCGGTTCAGCCGCGAGTGGATGTCGTTCACCTCTGGCATGATGCGCTCCGTGGAAGGCCGAGGAGTCCGGTCCGCGCCTGACGGTGGCGAACGGGCGTCAACGGAGCCTCATGCGAGAGTAAATTCTGGCCGGACCCGATCGGTCGAGCTCGAAGAGGTTGATGGGCTCGACGCGGTCCCCATCGTGGAGCAGCAGGCTGCCGCGCACGCGGGAACCGTACTCCTCGCGGAAGGTCCGGAGGTCCCGGGTATCGGCGAACCTCGGCCGTGCCCTTCACCTCGACCGCGAGTGGGTGGGCTCATTGACCCGCGGCCGGCCGGAAACTACCGTGAATCCGTAATGCGAACAACGGCGACCGCGACCCTCGCTCTCGGACTCACCCTTTCCGGGTGCGGCGCCGATCGACCGGCCGGCGGGATGACCCCTACCGTCGAAACGCTGCCGGACGGCGCCACCCTGGTCCGCCACACTCCCCCGGCCGACGGCGTGCCCGTCACCTGGCGGCTGGACGAGGAGCTTCGGATCGGCACAATGGAGGGCGGCGGTCCCGCCCAGTTCGGTCGTGTGGGCGGCCTCGATGTGGCGCCGGACGGCCGGATCATCGTGCTCGACGCGCAGGCCCAGGACATCCGCGTCTTCGATGCCGACGGCCGGCACCTGCGGACGCTCGGCCGCAAGGGCGGCGGGCCTGGCGAGCTGGAGGGCGCCAACGGCGTCGTCCTGGGAGAGGACGGTCTCCTGCGGGTGCCGGACGGTCGCAACGACCGCGTTTCCTATTTCGATCTGGACGCCGGATTCGTCCGCTCGTATCCGTACACGCCGCTGTACGTGACGTGGACGTTCGACGGCGTGCTCGACGAGAATGGCGTCCTCTGGGCGATCCACCGGATCCCGCCGGACCAGCCCGGCGAGCGCGGCCAGGAGGCGTACGTCGGCTACGACAGCGCCGGTGTGGCCGTCGACACGCTGCCCCGCCCGGTGGAGCACCGCGACCCGAGAAACGACCCGGGCTTCTGGGCCATCGAGCGCGACGGCCGGATGATGGCCAGCCTGGGCGTCCCCTTCTATGCCCGCGCCCAGCACGTCCTCGACCGCCGACTCCGGTTCTGGTCCACGGTCCTGGGCGACCCGACCTACCGGCTCGAGCGTCGGGACCCCGGAGCGGAGCCCGACCTGGTGATCGAGACCGGGCGGCCGCTACAGCCGGTCGACCGTGCCGCCGCCGATTCCATCGCCGCGGGGTGGGAGCGGGAGTACGCCGTCAGGCTGGACCGGTCGAAGATCCCCGAGAACGCACCCGCCATCATCAACTTCTTCATGGACGACGACGAGCGCCTGTGGGTCGTGGCCCGGACCCCCGACTCCGACTCGACCGGCACCCTGGACGCCTACGACAGCATCGACGGTCGCTGGCTCGGCACCCTGGTCGCCGACTTCCCGCTCATGGCGTACCCGCCCCCGGTCATCCGCGGCGACCGCGTATGGGCGGTCGTGTGGGACGAGCTGGACGTGTCGTACGTAGTGCAGGGTCGGATGGTCGGTGTGGGTGACGAGCCAGAGCCCGAGCCTTAGATCTTCCCAACTGGATGTTGTGGCGAGGGCGAGGGGCGCCCCCGAGTCGTCGCCCTGGAGCACGCACAGGTCCGCGATGGCGGGCAGCAGCGCGTACTTGTACGACGCGACGAAGCTCCCGAAGAACTCAGTGATTCCGGTCCTCGCCGCCGTCGTCCGCCGCGGCGACGACTACCTCCTGGCCCGTCGCCCGGCCCACAAGCGCCACGGCGGCCTGTGGGAGGTCCCCGGGGGCAAGCTGCGCGACCTGGACCTCGCCCCCATCGACCGCGCCTTCGCCGACTTCCTCAGCTCGCGTTCCTGAAGAGCGCGTAGCGCTCCTCGAGGAACTCGCGTCGCGGCTTGTCGCTCGCCAGTGACGGCATGTGGAGCGTCCGGCCGGCCATCTCCTTGAGGCCGTGCTGGAGCATGGGTCCATCCACCTCCTCGAGGATGTCCTGCCGGATCTCGAC
>DATLFF010000053.1:0-2799 GCA_035524915.1 Gemmatimonadota bacterium
AGAGCGCGGCGTCCATCCAGTAGCTGTCCCCCCGACGGGCCGGCACGGCGCCGAGGACCTCCGTGGCGGCGGTCTCGACGACCGCCGCCACGAGTCCCCCCTCGCGGGCCTCGAACGGCGCCCGCGCCAGGTCGACCCGCACCTCCGCCTCGTACTCCGAGTCCTCCGACCGCAGCCCATCCAGAATCGCCGATACCTCGGCGGTCACCTCCTCCACCGTCTCCCCCGGAACCGTCCGCCGCTCGATCCGCGCCACGCACCGCTCCGCGTACGTGCTCGGCCCTTCTCCCCCCTGAAGCACTCCCACATGCAGCGACGGCGGCCCGACCAGCGGATGCGGAGCCCGCCCGCGGAGCTGGCGCTCCAACCCCTCCAGCCGTGCCAGGAACCGCCCCATCCGGAGGTTCGCGTCCACGCCCAGGTCCGGCCGGCTGCCGTGCGCCGCCCGGCCCCGGACCTCGACGTCCAGCCACACGAACCCCTTGTGCGCGAGCGAGAGCGCGAGCCCGGTCGGCTCGGTCACGATCGCGCCTTCCACGGGGTAGCGCTCCAGCACGTCCGTGGTCCCGAGGCTCGCCACCTCCTCGTCGGCCACGCAAGCCACGACCAGGTCGCCGGCCATCGGGGCGCCCTCCTCCACCAACGCCTTCGCCGCGGCCAGCATGGCGGCCACGCTCCCCTTCATGTCGTAGGCGCCGCGGCCGTAGAGCCGGCCAACATCCACCCGCGGCTCGAACGGCCGCTCCATGCCGTCCACGCCGACCGTGTCCACGTGCCCGTTCAACATGAGCGAGCGGCCGCCGCCGGTCCCCCGGAGCCGCCCCACCGCGCTCACCCGGCCGGGCGCGGCCTCGTAGATCTCGGCCTCCAGGCCGATCCCGCGCAGGATCTCCGCGATCCGCCCGGCGATCTCGCGCTCGCCGGAAGCGCCGGGGACCAGGGTGGGGTTCCGGGAGTCGATGGCGACCAGCTCGGCGAGGGTCGCCTCGAGCCACTCAGGGTCGACTTTCACGCGCTGGACGAGCGGCGTGCCTCTCGCACTCCCAGTGATCCGGCGCGGACTCATCCCGTCGGATCCGGACGCTGCGAGGGGCGAGTGTCGTGGCCCCACGGCAGCGGCGGCGTCTCGACGTCGCGGGTGAGGTCGAACTCGAGGTGGTGGCGCCACTCCCCCGCGCGGGTGGTGCCGTAGGTGAAGCGTCGCCCCGGCTCGATCTCCACCTGCCAACCGACCATCATGCCGTCCCGCTCGAAGACGAACTCCTGGCGCGTGGCTGTGCCTTGGTCCGCCGTGCTGGCGCCGTACCACGTGTTCGATTCCTCGAGCCCGTCCTCGTGCCGGTGGTCGTGCCTCAGCTCCAGCGCATCCGCGTGGCGGATGAAGACCCAGGTGCGGGAATGGTTCTCACCGACGTGGAGCGGGAACCGCAGCTCCTGGTCCCCGCACTCCCAGAAGTGCACCACGAGGCGGGCGCCCGGGTCGATCTGCGTGTCTCCCTCCGGGGCCCGCAGCAGCCGTCCTTCGGCCGCAGCGGGGCACAGGGCCTGCAGGTGGCGCCAGAACGCGGCTTGGGGCGTCGCGGCGTCGGCGACATCGTCCGCACGGGCGGCGGAACCATCGGTTCCACGATGTGCACAGGACGCGAGAACCAGGACGGCCGGAACGAGAACCAGCCTTCTGACTTGAATCATTGAACCTCCCGCCTCAGGACTACGAGCGAAAATACCCCCGCGATTCCGGCCGGGTAGCCCCAACGCGCCAGCCAGGTCGGCACCCAGTCGGCTCGTCCAGCCAATGAGATGAACAACGGTCCACCCCCGATGATGAGCGCGGTGGCCGGATCTGACGCCGGTCGCCAGGCGGGCCGACCACTCCTGTCGGACGAGTCGCAATTCGTGAACTCGGAGTATTTCAGGATCCGCCCGGGACTGACCGTGGGAGGTTCCTGACCCGTCGAGCGGCGAGGGCGGGCAAGGAGGTCGGCCCGCGGACCGGGTCACCCGTCCCGGCTCGTCACGGCTCCCGCAGGTCCCGCCCCGTCATCGCCGCCGGCTGGTCGATCCCCTGAACCGCCAGCAGGGTCGGGACGGCGTCACACAGCGCGCCGCCCTCCCTGAGCGTCCCCCGCCATTCCGACACCAGCACGCACGGCACCGGGTTCGTCGTGTGGGCTGTGTGGGGGGAACCGTCCTCCGCCACCATCTGCTCGGCGTTCCCGTGGTCGGCCAGGATCAACAGCGCCCCGTCCGGCGCCGCCTTCCGGTGCGCTTCCACGATCCGCCCCAGACACTGGTCCACCGTCTCGACCGCCAGCATCGCGGCCTCCAGGACCCCGGTGTGCCCCACCATGTCGGGGTTGGCGAAGTTCAGAACGATCACGTCCGGACAATCCGTCTCGATCTTCTCGACCAGCCGGTCGCACACCTCGACCGCCGACATCTCGGGCTGGAGGTCGTACGTCGCCACCTTCGGCGACGGCACGAGGATCCGCTCCTCGCCGGCGTAGGGCTCCTCGTGACCGCCGTTGAAGAAGTAAGTCACGTGGGCGTATTTCTCGGTCTCGGCGATCCGCAGGTTGGTGCAGCCGGAGCGCTCCCACACCTCGCCGGCCACGTCCTCCAGCGGGCGCGGCGCGAAGAGGACCGGCAGGCCGAAGCCGGGGTCGTACTCCGTCATCGTGACGAAGTAGAGGTCCTCGATCGGCTCCCGCTCGAACCCGTCGAAGCCCTCCTCGACGAACGCCCGGGTCAGCTGCCGGGTGCGGTCGGCGCGGAAGTTGAAGAAGACGACCGCGTCGC
>DATLFF010000054.1:0-3241 GCA_035524915.1 Gemmatimonadota bacterium
GCCAGCGAGGCGGCCCGGCTCGCCACCCGGCTCGGGTCGCCGAGCGAGGGCCCCCACCCCTCGATCCCCAGGTCCACGCCCTCGGTGAACTCGCTGAGGTCGACGCGGGTCATCCCCGCCAGCGCCTCCCCGGCGGCGGCCATCGTCTCGGCCCCCCGCCAGCCCAGCGCGTCGGCCAGCGCCTCGCACTCGCGGCGGGCGGACTCCGCTCGCTCCTCGGCCATGCGCGGGGCGGCCACCGCGACCCAGGCCTCGCCGGGCAGTCGGTCGCGGACGAAGGGAAGATCCTCGAAGATCAGCGGGTCGGCCTGCTCCATCCCCTCGAACAGGAGGCCCTGGGCCAGCCGGTCCACCGCGTCGCGGAAGCGGTCCTTGTGGCGGGGGACGGCCTGCTTCGCGCGCTCCATCACCTCGGGCGTGGGCAGCAGCTCCCGAACCGGGTCGGCCTCGATCCGGGGAAGCGACGCCGTCGAGGTCTGGGTCGAGGCCGAGAACTCCCGGAGCGACTCGACCTCGTCGCCGTACAGCTCGATCCGCACCGGACGCGGCGCCGCTCCGGGGAAGAGGTCGACGATGCCGCCCCGGACGGCGAACTCGCCGCGGTGCGTGACGAGATCGGCCCGCGTGTAGCCCAGCGCAACGAGCGCCTCGGCCAGGGCGTCGGGCGCGAGCTCGTCTCCGGGCTCCACCACGAGCGGCTCGATCATCCCCACCTGGGGCAGCAGGCGCTGGACGACGGCCACCGCCGGGGCCACGAGGACGAACGCGCCCCGGGCCTCCCGCCCTCGGCGGATCGCGGCGTGGCGGCGAGCCGAGGTCTCCGGCGAGGGGCTGATGCCCTCCACCGGGAGCGCCTCCCAGGCGGGGAGGTGGGCCGCGCGATCGGCGCCCAGGTAGGCGGCCACCTCGCGGGCCAGGGGCGCCGACTCGCGCGGCCCACCCGTCACCGCCAGGACCGGCCCCTCCAGCGCCTCCGCCAGCGCCGCGAGCGCGTAGGCGTGACCGGCCGGGTCCACCCGCACCGGGCCCGGCCGCGCGAGCAGGCCCTGGAAGGCCTCGCTCTCGATCAGGGGTTCCAGCAGCTTCCGCACAGCACGACGGGGCCTCCGCCGGCCTCGGCGGGGCCCTCAATCTCCTTTCCGGTTCCGTCCCGGCCGGATGCCGGGCACCCAGCGATTCTAGTGCTCAACGGGCCGACCCGAGCCTCCGGGGAGGTTGTTCTGCGGCCCACCGGCCCCTATGGTGAGCGCGCGCATCGTATCCCTGAGCGAGGAGCACCGGCGTCGACCGGGACCCGGTCCAAGGGGTGACCGCGATGGATGGAGAGGCCAGGGCAGCCGGAGCGGCACAGCTCGGCCCCGACCGGGCGGCACTCACCGGATTCGGCGTGCTCGTGCTCGTGGGAGGACTCAACTTCCCCGCGGTGAAGGCCACGGTGGAGAGCCTGGCCCCGATGTGGAGCGCCGGCCTCCGGTTCGCCGCCGCCGGGCTCATCCTCCTCGCCGTCGTCCTCGTGCGGCGGCACCCGCTCCCTCGAGGCCGGGCGCTCGTCGGGACCCTCGCGTTCGGCGTGCTCTCCTTCGCCGGCGCCTACGCCTTCGCCTACTGGGGGATCCAGCGGGTCCCCGCGGGGGTCGCCTCCGTGCTCTTCGCCTCCGTCCCGCTGGTGACCTTCCTGGCCGCGGTGGCGCACAGGCTGGAGCCGTTCCGCTGGCTGACGCTGGCCGGAGCCATGCTGGCCATCGGAGGGATCGCCGTCATGGTGGGCGACCCCGGCGCCGAGTCCCTCCCGCTGCTGCCGCTCCTCGCCGTCGTCGCGGCGGCGATCTGCATCGCCGAGGCCGCCATCGTGGCCAAGCGCTTCCCGCCGGTCCCGCCCCTGACGATGAACGCCGTGGGGATGACCGTCGGGGCGGCGATCCTGTTCGGCTTCTCGTTCGTGGGGGGAGAAGCGCACGACGCGCCCCGGGGCGTCGCCACGTGGCTGGGGCTCGCCCATCTGGTGCTGCTCGGGTCCATCGTGCTCTTCGTCACCTACCTCTTTGTGCTGCAGCGATGGACCGCGTCGGGCACCTCCTACATGTTCGTGCTCTTTCCCCTGGTGGCCGTGGCGTTCGGGGTCATCTTCCAGGGAGAGCGGATCACCGGCGGCCTGATCGTCGGGGGCGCCCTGGTGCTCGCCGGCGTCTACGTGGGCGCCCTTCTTCGGGCCGAGAAGGACGAGGCCGAGGCGCCCGAGTCTGCGGCCGACGACGAGCGTCCCGAGCTCGCGGCGGTCCCCGCCGACTGCGTCCGCTGTCCGTGATTCAGGCTGGGATCTCCGGGACCGGCGTCTCGGGCCGCGCCCGCCTCGCACCTCGCCGCCGTCGCTGACCCCGCACCGCCAGCAGGACGAGCCCGAGGAAGGCGACCCCGGCCGCCGCCAGATACACGGCGCGCAGCCCCAGGGCCTCGGCCACGAACCCGAGCGTCAGAGGCCCCACCCCGAAGGCCAGGTCCACGAAGGCCGAGAAGGTCCCCACCGCGGCCCCCCGCTCCGCCGGAGGCGCGGCCGCGACCGTCATGGTCATGAGCGCGGGGAAGGCCAGAGCCACGCCGACCCCGAGGATCGCCGTCCCCACGAGCAGCCCGGGCGTCGAGTCGAAGAGGCCGATCACGAGCAGCGCGACCCCCGACAGCACCAGCGCCGACCGGGCCGCCCGCCCGGGGCCGAGCCGGTCGGGGATCTTCGCCCCGAAACCCCGGATCAACAGCACCACGACGGAGAACAGCAGGAACACGAAGCGCGAGTCGGCCAGCCCCAGCTCCTTCGCGTACAGCGGCGTGAACGCGAAGAACCCGGCCATCCCCCAGATGCTGGCCAGGATGACCAGGCCCGGCACGATCGCCGCTGGGTGCACGATCTTCAGCGGCCCGAGGTCCCGCTCCGGCGGGCGCGTGTCGGGGACCGGCACCGCGAGCGCGAGCGCGAGGACCGACGCGGCCACGATGAGCCACCAGGCCAGGTCGAACCCCGAGGCCTGGACGGCAACCTCGCCCAGCACCGGCCCCGCGCCCACCCCCGCGTACAGCGAGAGCGAGAAGAACGAGAGGGCCTCTCCGCGGCGGGCCTCCGGGGCGATGTCGGTCACCGCGGTGGCCGCACCCACGAAGAAGAACGCGGCACCGGCGCCGGTCAGGAGCCGCATCACCACCATGAGCCAGATCGACTCCGCCACGACGTAGCCGGCCACAGACGAGG
>DATLFF010000055.1:0-8641 GCA_035524915.1 Gemmatimonadota bacterium
GCGCGGATCGTGGCGGTGCCGGAGAACGACCCCGAGCACGTCATGCTGGCGATCAACGACCGCGATCCCACCCTCCACGACGTCTACCGCGTCGCGATCGCGACCGGCGAGCGCGAGCTCGTGCGGCAGAACGACGACGGAGTGGCCGGCTGGCTCACCGACCTCGAGGGGAACCTTCGGATGGCGATCCAGATCGACGAGGAGGGGAACACGATCACCTACCGCGTCGAGGACGACGGTCTCGAGCCGGTCTACGACTGCAGCCCGCTCGAGACCTGCGGCCCGGTCCGCTTCACCGCCGACGGCTCGCGGGCGTACTTCATCTCGAACAAGGGCAACGCCGATCTCATGGCGCTCTACCTGATCGACCCCGCCACCGGCGAGCTCGAGCGGGTCGAGGAGGACCCGGAGGGGCGGGTGGACTTCGGCGACGCGATCTTCAGCGAGGCCACCGAGGAGCTGATCGCCACCGCCTACGAGGACGAGCGCACGCGGATCTACCCGAGGGACGAGGAGTTCGCCCGCGACCTGGAGCGGGCCCGCGCGCGCTTCGGCGACGCCGACCTGTCGCTCCGATCGATGACCGAGGACGGCTCGAAGATGCTGGCGTCGGTCTCCAGCGACGTGGAGCCCGCCTCGACGTACGTGTACGACCGCGCCACCGGCGAGTTCACGCTCCTCTACGAGACCCGGCCGGAGATCCCCACCGAGCACCTGGCCCCGATGGAGCCGGTGACCTACACCGCTCGCGACGGGGTGGAGATCCCGGCCTTCCTCACGGTCCCGAAGGGCGTCGAGCGAGAGGCGCTCTCGGTGGTGATCTTTCCTCACGGCGGCCCCTGGGCGCGCGACGCGTGGGGCTACAGCGGCATCCCGCAGTTCCTGGCCAACCGCGGCTACGGCGTGCTCCAGCCGAACTTCCGCGGCTCCACCGGCTACGGAAAGGAGTTCCTCAACCTGGGGAACGACCAGTGGGGCACCGGCACCATGCAGCACGACATCTCGGACGGGGTCGCCTGGCTGATCGAGCAGGGGATCGCCGACCCCGACCACGTGGCCATCATGGGCGGCTCCTACGGCGGCTACGCCACGCTGGCCGGCCTCGCTTTCACCCCCGATCTCTACGCCGCCGGCGTCGACATCGTGGGGCCGTCGAGCATCGTGACCCTGCTGGAGTCGATCCCACCCTACTGGAAGCCGATCCAGGCGATCTTCGACGTCCGGGTGGGCGACCTGGACGACCCGGCCGACGTGGAGCGGATGAAGGCCCAGTCGCCGCTGTTCTCGGCCGAACGGATCGAGGCGCCGCTCCTGGTGATCCAGGGCGCCAACGACCCGCGCGTCAAGCAGCGCGAGAGCGACCAGATCGTGGTCACGCTGCGCGACCTGGGGCGCGAGGTGGAATACATGGTCGCGCCCGACGAGGGCCACGGCTTCGCCAACGAGGACAACCGGCTGGCCATGTTCGCCCGGATCGAGGCGTTCCGGGCCGAGCACCTGGGCGGCCGCCATCAGGCGGAGATGGAGCCCGATATCCGCGCGCGGCTGGACTCGATGATGGTGGATCCGGCCACCGTCGAGCTCGCCGAGGCGGCGGCTCCCGCCGGCGAGGCGGTCGACGCCTTTGTGGGGGAGAAGGTCGAGCCGGGGAGCTACACCTTCACGCAGACGGTCGACCGCGGCGGCCAGTCGATGGAGTTCGAGGCGACTCGCACGGTCTCCGAGGGTACGCTGGATGGGCGGGCCGTGATCGTGATCGTCGACCAGGCCACGACGCCGATGGGCTCGGCGGTCGATTCGACGTGGACGGACGCGGCGACCCTGGTTCCGATCCGCCGCATGATCCATCAGGGACCGGCCACCGTGGAGATGAATTTCGACGGTGGGTCGGTGACGGGGCAGATCCAGGCGGGACCCCAGACGATGCCGCTTCAGGCCTCCGGCGAAGGGACCGTGTTCGTGAGCGGCGGCGCCCTGGAGGTCGGCCTCGCCACGCTGGAGCTCGAGGCCGGCGACGTCGCCGCGATCCGACTCTTCGAGGCGCTCGAAGGGCGCATCCGGACGTACGGCGTGGAGGCCACCGGCACCGAGACGGTCGAGACCCCGGCCGGCACGTTCGACGCCGTGGTCGTCCGGCTCGCGTCGGAGGACGGCTCGGGCGGCCAGACCCTGTGGATCGCCCGGGACGAGGGCGTGGTGGTGAAGGCCGAGGCCGCCCTGCCCGCCATGGCGGGCGGCGGGACGGCCACCGCTGTGCTCGCCTCCCGAGCGGAGTGACATCCCCGCGCGCGTGACTCGCGGTCCGAAGCGCGGCCCGGCCGGTGCAACGGATGCGCCGGCCGGGCCGTTTTTGCATCGCCATGACCCGGGCCTGGTGGAAGCACACCCTGATCGCCGAGAGCGACCGCGCCCTGGTGGCGAACGGCCGGTACTGGTTCCCGCGCCAGGACGTCCGATTCCACTATCTCCGCGAGAGCCACACCCGCTCGGAGTCGCCCGACCTGGGCCCGGCGCGCTACTGGCACGTGATCGTGGACGGGGAGCTGAGAGCCGACGCCGCCGTCTCCCATCCCGATCCTTCACCCGAGCGCGCCGCGATCCGCGGGCGCGTGGCCTTCCAGCACGGAGTCGAGATCGAGTCGGCCTAGGTGTCGCCTTCGTCCGGCGCGGCGGCCCGCCCGCGGATCTGTCGCAGCTGCGTCCCCACGTAGATCCCTCTGGCCTCGATCACCCGGCGCTTGGGGACGACGCTCAGCGCCCCGACCTGCGCGCCTTCGCCCACGACCACTCCAATCCCGATCACGCTTCCGTTCCCGATCGTCGCGCCGGCCCCGACCCGGACCCGGGCGGTCCGCACGACCCCGGCCTCGACGGTATGCCCGGACAAATGGACGTCGGAGCCCACGACCACGTCGTCCCCGAGCTCGATCAGGTTGTGGTCCATGAGCGAAAGGCTGTTGACGTATACATTGCGACCGACGCGGGCGCCGTTCCACCGCAGGAACAGCGTCCAGAGAGGGGTGGAGCGCAGGAGCCCGCCGGCGAGCACCCGCACGAGGTGAGTGGTGGCGCTGTAGCGGACCCAGCGGAGGAGCGCGCCGTCGAGGTCGGCGATGGGCATCTCGGCGTCGGCGGGCGTGCGCCAGCCGAGTCCGCGGGCGGCGAGGGCGGAGAGCGCCATCAGCGCCACGGCGAAGATCAGATAGGCTGGAATGAACGACATCGCGAGGACCAGCGCGTGGAGCCACTCCGGACGGATGCCGCGGCGAAGGTGCCACACCCAGAAGAGCGCCGCGGGCATCACCGCGAGCCCGAACACGAAGCTCTCGACCACGTACCACGAGACGACGGCCCACGCCACGCGCGCGATTCGGCGGAACCGCCCGCCGCGCGTGGCCTTCGATCCGGACGCTGAAGGTCCGCTCATGGAGAACCGTCCTGTCGATCGCCCGGATCCGACGCATCCATCGCTCGGATATCCCGCGCGCCTGGAGGTGACGGGCGAGGGGCCGCCCCTCGTCCTGGTCCCCGGCATGGACGGGACCGGACGGCTCTTCCACCGGCAGGTCCCGCGGCTGGCGCGCCGCCGACGCGTCGCCACCTACGCGCTCCGCGACGGGGCCCGGAGCATGGCCGAGCTGGTGGCGGACCTCCGGCGGATCGTCGACGCGGTGGCGCCCGGTGATGGCCGCGCCGTGATCGTCGGCGAGTCGTTCGGCGGCGGCGTCGCCCTGAGCTTCGCCCTGGCGCATCCGGAGCGCACCGCCGCGCTCGTCGTGCTGAACTCGTTTCCGTGGTTCGGCCCCCAGGTCCGGCTCCGCCTGGCCGTGCTCGGGGTCCGGCTCTTCCCGTGGAACGTAATGCCGATCGTCCGCCGGATCACCGTGTTCCGGATGCACTCGAGCCACACGGGCCCCGAAGAGATCCAGCGGTTCCTGGACGTCACCCGCGAGACGACGCGGGAGGGGTATCTGAACCGGCTGCGGATCCTGCGCCGCTACGACGTTCGCGACCGCCTGCGGGAGATCCACGTC
Source organism: Gemmatimonadota bacterium (assembly GCA_035524915.1). Lineage (GTDB taxonomy): Bacteria > Gemmatimonadota > Gemmatimonadetes > JACCXV01 > JAHWKZ01 > DATLFF01. Next base: position 4,035 of record DATLFF010000055.1, read on the forward strand.
CCCACCCTGTTCCTGGCGGCCTCGGAGGACCACCTGGTGCCGTCGGTGGAGCAGGCGGAGCGGATGGCGGCGGCGGTCCCGGGCGCCCGGCTCCGCGTGCTCGAGGGACACGGGCACGTCTGCCTGATCGCGCCGGACGTCGACCTGGGGGAGATCCTCGACGAGGCCCTGCCGCAACCCGACACGGACCGGGCATGAGAGCGCGGTCGCCGCTTCCGTGAAGCGGTCGTATCTTGCGGTCATCGTCCACTCCAGAGTCGAGCCACGATGTCGAGCATGATCGCATCCGCCGAGTACCGCGCGGTCTTCGAGGCCGCGCCGGACGGGATCGTCGTCGTCGACGCCGGCGGCCGGATCTCGGATCTCAACCCGTGCGCGGAAGTCCAGTTCGGCTACGCGCGGGAAGAGCTGCTGGGCCAGCCGATCGAGATCCTGGTCCCCGAGGGCCAGCGCGACATCCATCGGGAACAGCGGGACGACTACATGCGGCGCCCGGCCAGCCGGCCGATGGGCGCCGGCATGGAGCTCGTGGGGCGGCGCCGGGACGGCTCCACCTTCCCGGTCGAGATCAGCCTGAGCCCGGTGGAGACCGGAGCCGGGGTGTTCGTCGTCAGCGTGGTGCGCGACGTCACGGAGCGGAACCGGCTGCGGGACTTCGGTGTCACCGCGCTCCGCGCCGCCGAGGACGAGCGCCAGCGGATCGCCCGCGAGCTCCACGACGACACCGCCCAGCGCCTGGCGGCGCTCCTGGTGCGCCTCCAGGTGGCGTCGCGCGAGGAGGACGCCGAGTCGCGCGGCCGGCAGCTCGAGGAGATCCGCGAGGAGATCCTGCGGGCGGCCGAGGAGGTGCGGCGGATCGCGCGCGGGCTGAGGCCTCCCGTCCTCGACGAGATGGGGGTGGTCGCCGCGCTGCGGTCCCACGTCGCGACCCTGGCGAAGGTGTACAGCCTCGAGATCGAGCTGGAGACAGAAGGGGAGCCGCGCATGGGGCCGGACGCCGAGCTGGCGCTGTACCGGATCGTGCAGGAGGCGCTGGCCAACGTGGTGCGCCACTCGGGGGCGGAGAGCGCGCGCGTCCGCCTGGACGCGAAGGACGGGCGGGTCTTCGCGGTGGTGGAGGACGACGGTCGCGGGTTCGACTCGGCCCGGAGCGCGGGCGGCGGTCTGGGCCTCACGGGCATGCAGGAGCGGGCCCGCCACGCGGGCGGTACGTTGTCGATCGAGAGCGCCCCGGGCGAAGGCACGCGGGTCCGGGTCGAGATCCCGACCGAGGGGAGGTAGCGGAAGATGGCCATCACCGTGGTCCTGGCCGACGACCACGTCGTCCTCCGGTCCGGCCTCAAGGCCCTGCTCGAAGCCGAGAGCGGGGTGGACGTGATCGGCGAGGCCTCGACCGGCGACGAGGCGGTCGACCTGGTCCGCTCGATCCAGCCGGACGTGGTGGTGATGGACCTCTCGATGCCGGGCTCCGGGGGCCTCGAGGCCACCCGGCGGATCGCGGCGCTGGAGCTCTCCACCCGGGTGCTGGTCCTCACCATGCACGGGGAGGAGGAGTACCTGGTTCCGGTCCTCGAGGCCGGGGCCAGCGGCTACCTCAACAAGACGGTCGCCGACCGCTCGCTGATCGAGGCGATCCGCGTGGTGGCCCGGGGCGAGGTGTTCCTCCCGCCGCAGGCGACGCGGCTCCTGCTCAAGGAGTACAAGGCGATGGGGGCGGGCGAGGGCTCCGACGCCCTCCATCAGCTCAGCGCCCGCGAGCAGGAGGTCATGGCGCTGACCGCCGAGGGGTTCAGCTCCAAGGAGATCGGGGAGAAGCTCTTCATCTCGCCCAAGACGGTGGACACCTACCGCTCCCGCATCATGGGGAAGCTGGGTCTCCACCACCGGTCCGAGCTGGTCCGGTTCGCGCTGCGCTCGGGACTGCTCAAGGAGACCTAGGCGAGCGCGTCGGGGTTTCCCCCACAGGTGCGGCGCGATTCCACCGACAGCGAGTCCGGCCGGGACCCGACAGACGCCCTCTCGCCCCCGGAGTACGCTTCGGAGGCCATGCCAGGAATCCCTGTCCCTCCGATCCCGGATGGAGACGTCCCCGACCGGGCGCCGAGGCAGATCCTGAGCGATCGGGAACGGCAGGTCGTGGGGCTCACCGCCGGAGGATACAGCTCGCGCGAGATCGGCGAGCGCCTCCGGATCTCGTCCAAGACCGTCGACACCTATCGCGCCCGGTCCATGGAGAAGCTCGGGTTCTCGCATCGCTCCGAGCTGGTGCTGTACGCCCTGCGGACGGGCCTCCTGGAGGGCCGCTGAGACGCGGCAGGTGGAGCAGCGTATGGGTGACGCGTCCAAGGTGACCCGGGGTGGCGTCCTCGCGGTATCGGGAGATGACCCCCGCGCGGGGTCGGGAATCCGCCGCTCACGGTGAGCGCGCTCGGCGTCTTCGCGTGGGCCTCCCTGACCGCGCTCGCTACCGGGCTCGGGGCGGTGCCGTTCCTGTTCGTCCGCCGCATGTCCCGGCTCTGGCTCGGCCTCTCCAACGCCATCGCGGCGGGCTTCATGACCGCGGCCAGCGCGTGGCTGATCGGAGAGGGGCTCCTGTGGGGGCCGCTCCGGACGGCGCTGGGGGTGGCGCTCGGGGTCGCGTTCATCGTGGCGAGCCGGCGGTGGTTCTCCGCCCGCCCGGACCTCCACATGGGGGCGCTCCGCGGAGTGGACGCCGCGCGGGCGATGATGATCGTGGGCGTGATGGCGGTCCACTCGATGAGCGAGGGGGTGGGCGTCGGGGTCTCGTTCGTCGGCGGCGAGACGCTCGGAGCGTTCATCACGGTGGCGATAGCGGTCCACAACGTCCCCGAGGGGCTCGCGATCTGCCTGGTGCTCGTTCCCCGCGGCGAGCCGGTCGGGCGGGCCGCGGCGTGGAGCGTCTTCTCCAGCCTGCCCCAGCCGCTCCTCGCGGTGCCGGCCTTCCTGTTCGTGGAGACGTTCGAGTCCGTGCTCCCCGTGGGCCTCGGCTTCGCCGCCGGCGCCATGGGATGGATGGTGGCCTCGGCCCTCGTCCCCGACGCCCTCGCCGACGCCCCGCGCAAGGGCGTCGCCGCCGCCTTCGCCCTCTCGGTGGCGGCGATGCTGGCGTTCCAGCTCGCCCTCCGGGGGTGAGCCGCTCCCCGTAAGGGATCTCCCCACACACGGCCGGGGAATGCTCGACAACCGGAGGCGAGTCACGCCCGACAGACGGTCCCCGCCCGGCCTCCTACGATGAGTCCATCCCCATCCGACCCCGATCAGGAGAGACGAATGTCGCGATCCGGATTCATCGCTTCCGCCACGCTCGCCGCGGCCTGGTCAAGCGCTACGGATCCCGCACCGTGCTGGACGGGCTCGACTTCGAGGTCCAGCGCGGCGAGCGCGTGGCGATCCTGGGCGTGAACGGAGCGGGGAAGAGCGCGGCCGGCCGGGCCCGGCCGTACCGGCGGTGGGTCGACGCGGCGCTCCGGGTCCGCCTCTTCTGGAAGCTCCTCCTGGCCAACGCGGCGATCGTGGCCGCCGTGGCCACGGCGGGGGTGCTCCTCCACCCGGGATTCGCCTGGGTGCAGGGGGACCACTCGATCCTCGGGGTGGCGGTCCCGCTGGGGATCGCGGCCGTCGCGCTGACCGTGCTGGTGAACGCGCTGATCCTGCACCTGGCGCTCGACCCCGTCCGGCGCCTGGAGGAGACGGCCACCGCCGTGGCCGAGGGACGGATCGAGGCGCGCGTCCCCGACTCCCCGCTGGCGGACCCCGACCTGGCCCGCATCACCCGCGCCTTCAACACCGGTCTCGAGAACGCCGAGCTCTACCGGCAGCGCCTGCGAGACCTCCAGGCGCGCTCGGTGCGCGAGGAGGAGGAGGAGCGGCGCCGGGTCGCGCTCGTGCTCCACGACGACACGGCCCAGCGCCTGGCCGCCCTGCTCTACCGGCTGCGGGCGCTCGAGGACCGTCCGCCGCAACCCTCCGAGATCGAGGAGATCCTGGTCGAAGCCGGAGCCGAGGTGGGCCACGCGCTCGACGTCGTGCGGAGATACGCCCTGGGACGGCGCCCGCTGGCGCTGGACGACCTGGGCCTCGCCGCGGCGGCCGAGTCGTACGCCAGGGCCGTGCTGGAGGGCACGGGGATGCGCCTCGCCGTAGCGACGAACGGGGGGTCTTTCGGAGTCGGGCGGGACGAGGAGCTGGCGCTCTACCGGGTCCTCCAGGAGGCGCTGGACAACGTCGCCGCCCACTCGGGAGCGACGTCGGTGGCCCTCGAGATCGAGGCGGTCGACGGCGAGATCCGCGCGCGGGTCGAGGACGACGGCCGCGGGTTCGACGTGGAGGCCGCGCGGGCCCGGGGCGCGCTCGGCCTGTTCGAGATGGAGGAGCGGGCCGCCACCGCCGGTGGACGGGCGAGAGTGGAGAGCGTCCCGGGCCGGGGAACGCGGGTCGAGGTGCGGGCTCCAGCGCGGCTGGCCGCCAGGCCCACCGGGGCCTACGCTGTGGCCGGATCGCGGCGGAACCGCGCCGACGGCTCGGAGCGGAGCAGGAGGGAGGGCCCGTGACGTTCCTGACTACAGTGGTTCTGGCCGGGCTCGCGG
>DATLFF010000056.1:0-3022 GCA_035524915.1 Gemmatimonadota bacterium
GGTCGGACTCATGATTCGAAAGTACACGGCGAAGCGGGAGCGGTCACCTGGCGAGCCCAGCGGAGATCAGCGGCGGCACGCGCTCGCGGAGGAGGGCCACCAGGGCGGGGTCCATGAAGTCGTACTCGTCGGGGATGTAGAGGCACCGCACCGGCTTCTCCGCGTACAGGTCGCGGAACCGGGCGTGGATCCGGTTCCGGTGCCGGCGCTCCATCACCAGGATCACGTCCGCCCACTCCAGGAGCTCGCGCGTGACGGGTACGGGAGCGTCGGCGTCCGTCCCGGCCGAGCGGACCTCGAGCCCCGGATCGCCGCGGAAGACGGCCTCGGCGGTGGGGCTCCGCAGGCGGTTCTGGCTGCAGACGAAGAGGACCCGGATCGGCGCGGTCATCCCCGGATTGTACCCGACTCTATGCGTCGTCGACCCCCCGGAGTACAATGGACCGTCCGACCCTCGGAGGCCGCCCGACCGACATGGAAGCCGCCTGGACCACCGTCCGCGTCTTCATCTCCTCGACGTTCCGCGACATGCACGCCGAGCGGGACCACCTCGTCCGGGTGGTCTTCCCGGAGCTCGCCGAGCGGATGGCCGCGCGGCGGCTCCACCTGCGGCCGGTCGATCTGCGGTGGGGCGTGCTGGAGGAGGAGGACTCGCTCGAGGTGTGCCTCGACGTGATCGAGGAGTGCCGGCCGTTCTTCGTCGGGCTCCTCGGCGAGCGCTACGGGACCGTGGTCGCGCCCGCCGCGATCGACCGCTATCGGCTCGACCGACTCCGCGAGGCGCTGGATCCGGCGGACCGGGCGAGGCTCGACGCGATCTATCCGCTGGATCCCTTCCTCGACCGCCACGTGAAGTCGGACTCCGCCGACGAGGCGGACGCGGTCGCGCTGCTCGAACGGGCCGGGCACGAGGAGGCCGGCCGCTCGATCACGGCGATGGAGGTGTTCCGGGGGGTGCTCGACGACCCGGGGACCCGAATGGTGCGGTTCTTCTACTTCCGGGACCCCGCCGACACGCGGGAGATCACCGAGCCGTGGCGATCCGAGTTCGTGGAGGACGACCCGGCGGCGGCCGCGCGGCTGGCCGCGCTCAAGGCGCGGATCGCGGAGGCGGGGCCCGAGCCCCGGATGTACGGGGCCCGGTGGGACCCGTCCGCGGAGCGGCTGGTCGACCTGGAATCGTTCGGCCGGCGGGTGCTGGAGGACCTGTGGGCGGCGATCGACGCGCGGCACCCGGCGGACGCGGCCCCCGCCGCCGCGGCCGCAGATCCGGAGCGGGCGGCCTCCGAGGCGTTCCTGGAGGAGCGGGCGCGGCTCTTCGCCGGCCGGCACGGGCTCATGTCCGAGCTCTGGCACTTCGCGTGGAGCCGCGCCGACGGGACCGGTGGGCCGCCCGGCATCCTCTGCGTCACCGGCGCGCCGGGTTCGGGCAAGTCCGCGCTTCTGGCGCGCTTCGCCTCGCTCTGGCGCGGCCACGGGCCGGGCGGCGCGATCGCGGCGCGGTTCGTCGGCGCCGGGCCGGGGTCCACCAACGTGCGGCGGCTCCTGGCCGGCCTGTGGCGCGAGCTGGCGGCCGGGACCGGCGTGGCGAGCGAGCCCCCGGACGACTTCGAGGACCTGGTCCGCGCGCTCCCCGCGTTCCTGGCCGAGGCGGCCGCGGCGGGGCCGGTCGTCGTCGTGTTCGACGGGCTCGACCAGTTGGAGCCGATCCACGACGCGCGCTCCCTGCGCTGGCTCCCCGAGACCCTGCCGCCCCGCGTGGCGGTCGTCCTCAGCGCGCTGGACGGCGACGTGCTCGACGCGGTCCGCCGCCGCCGGCCGTCGCCGGCCGAGCTCGAGGTGGGGCCGCTCTCCCGCGAGGAGGCGGGCGAGCTGGTCGAGCTCCACCTGGCGGACCGGCTGCGGAAGATGTCCCCGGAGCAGATCGACGCGCTGCTCGCGAGCCCGGGCGCGGCGAATCCGCTCTGGCTCAAGGTGGCGCTCGAGGAGCTGGCGGTGGTCGGGCGGTACGAGACCCTGGGAGACCAGATCGGCGCGCTCCCGCCCGGCGGCCCGGAGCTGTTCCAGGGGGTGCTCGAGCGGGTGGAGGGGGACCAGGGGCGGGGGCTCGTACGCGGCTTCCTGTCGCTCGTGGCGGTGGGCCGCGGCGGCCAGCCGGAGGAGGACCTGCGCCGGATGCTGAGCCCGCCGGACGCGCCGCGGCTCCCGGACCTCGTCTGGACCCGGCTCCTCCGCTCGCTCGGACCGTGGCTCGTCCGGCGGGACGACATGGTCGACCTGTACCATCGCCAGCTGCGGGAGGCGGTCCACGCGCGGTACCTGGCGGCCGACGACGGGCGCGCGGCCCACGCCCGGACCGCCGACCACCTGGGGGCGCGGGGGCTCGACTACGACCGCGCGCTCGCCGAGCGGGCCTGGCACCTGTTCCACGGCGGCCGGCCGGACGACCTGTACGCGTGGGTGGAGGATCCGGAGTTCCGGCGGCGAAAGCGCGAGCGCTCCGGGTCCGACGCCGGGGTGGCCGAGGACGTGGGGCTCGCGCTCGACGCGGCGCTCGCCCGGTGGGACGCGGGGCGGATCGGCCGGCTCGGCTTCCTGCTGGCCGACCTCCACGCCGGGACGGGATCCCCGGCGGACCCGCTGGCGCTCCACCCGCGCGATCCGGCCGGCGCGCTGGCTGCCGCCCGTATCCTGCCCGCGCGGCCGCGGTTCCGGGCCCTGGTCGCGCTGGCCCACCGGGAGGCCGAGTTGGGGCAGCGGGAGGCGGCCGAGGACCGGGTGGAGGAGGCGCTGGCGGTTCCGGTCGCCCGTCTGCCCGAGGACGAGGCCGAGGTCCTGGCGCGGCTCTCGGTCGGCCTGGTGGCCGCCGGATGCGCCGCGGCGGCGGGGCTCGCCGGAAGGGCCCTGCCGCCGCTCCCGGCCGCGGCGGCGACGGTCCGGGCGGCCGCTGGGGCGGACCCACGCACGGCCGCCCTGGTGCTGGCGGCCGCGATCGACGGCCTGGGAGAGTCGACCAGGATCA
>DATLFF010000057.1:0-4410 GCA_035524915.1 Gemmatimonadota bacterium
CGTCCCCAGGTTCTCGAACAGCGGCCGCTGCGAGGTCTCGAGGGGATAGAAGGAGTCCCAGCGGGCGCTGAGCATCAACGTGGGCTGGCGCACGCGCGGGAGGAAGTGGAAGGGATCGGCGACGGGTTGAACGTCCTGCATCATGAGGCCGCCCACCAGGATCACGTTGGCGCGGATCCGCTCCTCCAGCACCGTCATGATCGGCGCCATCGCGCCCCCCCAGCTCACGCCCAGGTACGCGAGTCGGTCCAGGTCGATGTCGTCGCGGGTAGCCAGGTAGTCCACCGACCGGCGAAGGTCCTTCGACCAGGCGATGACGTGGTCGCGGTATCCGTTGCTGTCATTCTGGATGTCCGAGCGCAGGTCCGTGCCGCGCTCGAACGTCCCCTTGTAGATGGGTAGGAGGACCGCCCGGCCGCTCCGTACCAGGAAGTCCACCCGGTCGATGGACACGTCGTCGTAAGACTGGCGGTAGATGACGCCGGAGCCGGGAAAGTAGACCACGGTCTGGTGCGGCCCGGCTCGCCCCCGGGGGAGGTAGAGGAACGCCGTCAGGCGCTCACCGCCGTAGCCCGCATCCAGCTCCACCCGCTCGCGGACCCAGATCTCGGCCGAGTCCACCGCCAGGACCTCCGCGTTCAGCGGCGTGGGGTCGTAGGCGTAGATCTGCCGGTAGACCTGGAACACCTCGTCGGAGACCGGCCGCTCGGCCCTGTAATCGCGGAACGCCAGGTCGAGCGGCGCGCTGGCCGCGGCCAGGTTCGTGGTGTCGGTGTACTGCACCAGCCGGATTCCGTTCAGCGGCGATCGGTCGAACGCCGGAGCGGTCACCGCATCGTTGAAGGCGTACTCCAGGTCGGACCACCCACCCCCCAGGATGAAGCGGCTGTCGTCGTTGGCGTTCCGCGTCCACTCCCTCACGTTGCCGGCCAGGTCGTAGATCCCGTGATGGCTGACGCCGTCGTGTTCTCCCACGGGCGCCGATTCACCCCCGAAGTTGCTGAGCGGCACGACGTGCGGGCTGCTGAACGGGTCCGCGGCGGCGTACCAGTGATAGACGGTCGGGAGCGCCATTTCGACGAAGCACGCGTAGGCCTCGGCCTCGTACCAGCTCACGCCGCCCACCGGGTGGTCCGCCGAGCCCGGCGGGTAGCGGCCCGCGTCCCACGTGCGGGGGCCGGGTCGTCCGGTGGAGTCCCGGAAGCGCTCCATGGCCGCGGTGAAGGACAGGGTATCGTCCCCCTCCACGAAGGGATGCCGCCAGCACCTCGGGTCCTCGTAGCCGCCGGAATCGACGAAGGCCTGGTAGGCGCGGTTCGTCACCTCGTGCACCGCCATGAGGAAATCGGGGATCTCGACGACGGGGGCCTGCTCCAGCCCCGGCGCGAAGAGGCCGTAGCCGAACGCGCCGGAGCCGCCCGGAATGCGTGCCATGCCAGGCGGGAGGGCATCGTCCGCATCGAGCGCGATCACACCGAGCCCCGTGATCTGCGCCGGTGAGCCGGCGACCTCTCGCGTCCGGTGGCCCGACCGCTCGAATCGGAGGCGCGCGACCCCGAGGGGGAAGCGCTCGACCGTGAGCGGGGTCTTCCCGAGCTCTCGCCACGGCGCATCGGCCGGTGCGTAGTCGCGGCGGAAGACGCGGGCGCCCGGCGGATCGGTTTCGAGCGTGAGTGGCCGCGCCACCCGTCCCCAGATCTCGACCCGGACCGAATCGCTCCGGATGCGCCGGTCGAGGTCCGCGGCCAGCGCGTACGCCGCCGCGTATTCCGAGCCGCCGGTGAGGCGATCGATCTCCTCCAGACCGGCCACCACCTCCCACTCGGATACCTCGCCCGGCCCGAACACCAGCCAGCCGGTGACCGCCAACCCCCAGACCGCCAGGGCCGCGACGCCGCCGCGCACGACGTTGCCCCACGTGAGGAGCCGCCGCGTGAGCGTCTGCCGTCCATCGAACGGGCGGGACCGGCCGGAAAAGGAGCCCTGGAAGTACGCCGTCGCCGCCGTGATGGGCAGGCCGATGACGAGGAGGACGAGCGTCAGCAGGAACACCCAGGAGGGCAGCGGAATGTTCTCGGCGAGGACGTCCACCACCTGGAGACAGACCCAGGAGCCGGCGGCGTAGAGGCCGAGTACCTGCCAGAGGGTGCGGTGCCGCTTGGTTTCGGGCATGAGCCCTCACTCCCGCAGCTTCGGCGTGGCGAGCGCCTGATCGGGGATGCCCGGCAGGGCGGCTCGTGTGGGGTCAGGAAAGGTTGCTCGGATGCGGGGTGGAGGGCAAGGAGGCCGGCCGAGTCCTTGGATAGGGAGCTCGCCTCTCGCCTCGCCCCCGGAAATCCGGCGTTCCGGCGATGCTGGGAGTCATCGTGGGCGCGGGCTTCGGGTATCGGCGAGACGATGGTGTCGCCGTAATCCCCGTAGGGTGTCTGGGCCCCTAGCGGCGATCTCAGCGGAGCTGGCGCCGCTCCAGGATCTCGATGCGGACGGTGAGCTGCTGGATCGCGGCGCGCAGCTCGGCGAACTGCTCGGTCACCCAGTCGCGGAAGGAGCGGAAGGTGGCCTCCAGGGCGGCGAGCCGATCCTCTACGCCACCCAGACGCCGGGTCTCGTCGTCCATAGGAGCGTAATCTAAGAGCATCGGCGGGCGGGGCCATAGCCAACTCCACGGATGCCTCGACGTTCTCTACGAGGCCGCACCAGCCTTTACTCCGAAGGACCGTGGTGGAATACTGGACTCGGCCCCCAGCCCTTCCACCGGACCCGCCATGAAGCCGAGCCTCCGGGCCGTCCGTCGCCGGGCGTCACCAGGGCCGCTGCGCCGACCCTCCTGGACCGTCGCGCTCCTGTGCGGCTCGGTCGCGATCGGATGCGCCGCCGGTGACGCGCCCCGGAGTGAGGCGCCTTCGACCCTGACGATCCTGTTCCAGAGCGACGACTACGTCCTCGGGCCGTCGCGCGACGACCATCCCAAGTTCCTGATGTTCGAGCCGCTGGTGCGCGATCACAGCGGCTCGGTCCGGCCGGCGCTCGCCGAGCGCTGGGAGCACTCCCCGGATTTCCGGACCTGGACCTTCCACCTGCGGCGAGACGTCCGGTGGCACGACGGAGTTCCCTTCACGGCCCACGATGTGGCATTCAGTCTCGAGCTGTTCCGGAGGCCGGAGATCGCGCTGCACGGCATCGCGCTCCTCGTGGACTCGATCGTCGTTCCGGACGAGCACACGCTGGTCCTGTCTTTCAGCCGGCCCATCAGCCAGGTGCCCGGATGGCCGGTCTTCTATCCGAGGCACCTGCTGACGGATCTCGATCCCGCGCGCTTCTTCGATTGGGAGTTCTGGAAGCACCCGGTGGGCAACGGCCCCTACCGGTTCGTACGCGGCGTGCCGAACACGATGTTGGAGCTCGAAGCGAACGACGACTACTACGACGGCACACCGACGATCGACCGCGTCGTGCTCCGGCTGAGCAGCGCGAACACCGTCACCGAGCTCCGGAGCGGAAACGTCGATGCGGCCTATTACGTTTCGGCGCCGGAGATCGCCGCGCTGGACGGCGACCCCACCTTCCGGGTGTATTACCAGTGGGTCATGTGGGAGCCCCAGGCGATCCACTGGAATCAGCGCCACCCGTTCCTGGCGCATGCCGCCGTCCGCCGGGCGCTCAGCCACGCCATCGATCGACGGGAGCTGGCCCGGCTGCTGTACCTACCCGACGAAATGCCGCTGGTCGGCGGGCTCTCGTCGGCCGAGCGAGCCCTGGACCTCCATCGCGAGGGGAAGCTGGACGCGGGCTTCGACTTCGATCCGCGCGCCGCCCGGGAGCTCCTGGAGCAAGAGGGCTGGGTGGATCGCAACGGTGACGGCGTGCGGGAACGGGAGGGGACCGAGGCACGCTTCACGCTGCTCGCCCGCCAGGGCGGGATCCTGAGCACCCTCGAGCCGGCGCTGCTCCTGAGGGAACAGCTACGGAGCGTCGGCGTGGAGATGGCGATCCGTCCGGCCGAGACCGGCATCTGGTACCGGCTCTTCCGGTCCGGCGATTTCGACGCCACGGTGCACGACATCCGGAACGATCCCCCCGACCTCCTCCGCGAGGACTTCTTCGGCGACGGCACCAGGATCGGCTACCGCAACGCCGAGGTCGTCCGGCTGCTGGAGGCGCTCACCCGCGAGCTGACGCCGGCGGGCGAAGACACGCTCTACGCGAGCATCAACGCCATCCTCGGGCGCGATGTGCCGGTGACCTTTCTCTTTCCCTACTTCGAGGCGTACGCCGCCCATCGTCGGGTGCGTGGCCTTCGAACCCCGGATCGGGCACACCCGATCGGAGCGATCCGGGAGCTGAGGATCGAAGACGAGGGCGGACAGCCGTGAGGACCTGGTGGACGGCTTTCCTGCGCGCGATCCGCGG
>DATLFF010000058.1:0-2040 GCA_035524915.1 Gemmatimonadota bacterium
TCCGGCGAGCGGGCCCTGGAAGAGGCGGACGCGATCGCCGGGCCGGAGCTCCAAGTCGGGGATACGGACTAGCCCGGTCTCGGGGTCGATCCGCTCGCCGATCGCTCGGATGACGTCTCCCGAGAGGATGGCGAGCTTCTCGCCGAAGCGCACGAGGCGCGGGTCTTTTCACCGCCCCGGTCACGTAGACGCGATTCCGCAAGGCGTGGGGGACGAGGACGATGTCGCCGGGGCGCATGGTGAGGTCGAGCGTCGGGGTCTGGCCGCTCAGGAGGCGCTCGAGGTCGACCTCGACGACCTCGTCTTCCGCACTGCCGCGGAGGACCTTGATCGTGCCGCCGGCGCGCTCGTTCTCGCGGCCCATGAGGCCCCCCGCTTCACCGAGGATCTCGAGCAGGGTCTTCCGGCCGACGAGCTCGTAGACGCCGGGGCGCAGGACGGCCCCCTGGACGGTGACGGTCGAGGCGACGATTTCCTCGACGAAGACCGAGACCTGGGGGTCGCGCATCAGGCCGCGATCTTCGAGGAGGGCGGCGATCCGGGCCTCGGCCTCGGGCGGGGTGAGGCCGGCGATCGGGAGGCTCCCCAGGAGGGGCCAGCGAAATCGTCCCGTCGCGCAGCACCCGGGCGTTGCGCTGGAGCTCCTCGAGGCCGAAGACGTCCACCTGGAGGAGGTCGCCGGGGCCGTTGCGGATGGCGTGCATGGGCCCGGCAGCGGTGGGTGAGAGGGCTTCGAGCATGGCCGGCTCCGGGCGCACGGGCGGCGTCGCGCCCTCCTGGGCCGCGGGGCCTTTGGGGCGTCCGCCTGGAGTCTCACGGCGAGCTCGAAGCCGGTGCGGCCGAGGTCGCCGAAGAGGCCGGGGACGAAGTGGTCACGAAGCCAGCGGGGCGGGAGCTCCGGGACTGGCCGGGTGCCCTCGACGATTTCGTTGACCACAAGCATGGCTTTCGTTGCGGCGGAGGCGTACTGTTTTAAGGAATCGCTCTTACGTTACGGTAGGCTTCGCCCCCGTCGGTGTCCGGGCACCGAAAGGGACAAGAGTCCCCGGGGCGGAGGCAAGCTCCGCTCCTGGGCTAGATGGCCTGCGCTGCGGAGGCGGGCTCCGCTTTCCGCCGCACGTCGCGGCGGCTCTGCTCGGCGGGGGCGAGGAGGTCGCGATCGACCTCCACGGCCACAGCCTGCCGCAGGAAGGTGACGGACACCACCAGGCGTGTCCGGCCCTTCTCGCGGATCACTGTTCCCGTGAGGCCCCGAAAGGGCCCGTGGGTGATTTTTACTTCGTCCCCCGGCCCGAGATACGGATGGGGAACGAGGAGGGCGCCACCTTGCTGCAGCGCCCAGATGTGGCGAAGCTGTCGGTCGAGGAGACCCTGATCCTCGACGTCCAGGATCCGGACCACTTGATTGCTCTGATACACGGTATTGCGATCCACGGCGTCGGTCTTGATGAAGACGTAGCCGGGGAAGAGCGGAAGGTGGGAGAGGCGACGCCTTCCGCCGTAGATTCCTTCCTTCTCCTGCTGGGGCAGGTAGAACGCGAGCCGCCGCTCCCTGAGAAAGCGTGCAAGGGCCTTCACCCGGCGGGCGTGGAGGTACGCCACCCGCCACGGGAGATCTGGCTGGTCCCGGGAGAACAGGTCCTCGGGATAGACATCGGGCTCGCGCTTCAGGATCGGCACTACAGGAACCACTCCCCCACGACGACGGTGTCGTTGCGCTCCAGAATCAGGTCGTCGTCCTTCCCGGCCTGGATGCGCTTCAGGTTCACCTCGATTCTCTCCTGGCTTCCGTCCTCCTGGTTCCGGATGACATGCACGTTCTTGCGGTTGGCCCGCTCGGTGGGGCCGCCGGCGGCGGTGATGGCCTGGAGGACGGTGATGCCGTCGCTGCTCGAGTACCCGACGGGGCCTGGACTGCGGACGGCGCCGGTGACGTAGACCCGGAGCTCGCGGGCCGGGGGGACCATCACGATGTCGCCCGCGCGGAGGGCGACGTTGAGCGTGGGGTCGCCCTCTTCGACCAGGCGCCGGGCGTCGATC
>DATLFF010000059.1:0-5203 GCA_035524915.1 Gemmatimonadota bacterium
TACCGTAGGGTCGACCGCGCCACCTGCGACCGGAGTCAAGAGAGGGAGATGACGATGATCGAGGCGATGGATCGGATCGACGCGCTCGTCCGCGAGCGCCATCTGCTGAAGCACCCGTTCTACCGCGCCTGGCAGGAGGGCACGCTGACCCCCGCGGCGCTCGAGAGCTACGCCGCGCAGTACTACCTCCACGTGCGCGCGTTCCCCACCTACATCTCGGCGCTCCACGCCCGCTGCGAGGACATCGAGACGCGGAAGGCCCTGCTCGCCAACCTGCGGGACGAGGAGGAGGGACCCGAGGATCATCCGTCGCTCTGGCGGCGATTCGCCGAGGCGGTCGGATGCGACACCGCGTCGCTGGACTCGACGGCACCACTGCCGGAGACCACCGCCGCGATCGAGTCGTTCCGTCGCTCCGTCGGCGAGGGACCCGTCGCGCGCGGCCTGGCCGCTCTCTGCGCCTACGAGTCGATGGTGCCGGAGGTGGCGGCCGAGAAGATCCGGGGCCTCGCCGAGCACTACGGGGTCCACGGCTCGCCGGGCACCGATTACTTCGAGGTCCACGCCACGCTGGACGTCGAGCACGCCGCCGAGACGCGGGCGCTGCTGGACGCGCGGCTGGCGGCGCATCCCGACGAGGCGGCGGAGGCCGAGCTTGGCGCGGCGATGGCGCTCGACGCCGTGAACGGGCTCCTCTCCGGGATCTGCCGCACCGAGGGGATCGCCCGCGCGGCCTGAGGAGCGCCCCCCGTTGAGCGAGCCCCGGCGGCTGGATCTCGAGGTCTGGCCGCGGCGCGCCCATTTCGAGCTCTTCCGGGCGTACGAGCACCCGTTCTTCAACGTGTGCGCGGACGTCGACGTGTCGGCCACGGTCCGCCGCTGCCGGGCGCGCGGCGGGCCGTCGTTCTTCCTCGCGACCTTCCACGCCTCCCTCGGCGCGGCCAACGACGTGGAGGAGTTCCGCTACCGGATCCGGGACGACGGCGTGGTCGTCCACGATGTGGTCCACGGCGGCTCGACGGTGCTGCTGCCCGACGACCGGTTCGCCTTCGGCTACTTCGACTGGGACCCCGACTTCGACGCGTTCGCGCGGGCGGCCTCCGCGACCCTGGCGGAGGTGCGCGCCGCCGGCGGTCCGCTCGACCCGCGGGACGACCGGGACGACCTGCTCCACTACTCGGTCCTGCCCTGGATCCCCTTCACGTCCTTCGCCCACGCCCGGCGGCACCGCGCGGACGACTCGGTTCCCAAGGTCGTCTTTGGCGCCTACCACGGGCCCGCGGGGGCGGAACGGATGCCGGTCTCGGTGGAGGTCCACCACGCGCTCGCCGACGGGCTCCACGTGGCCCGCTTCTACGAGCGGTTCCAGACGCGGCTCGATACGTTCGGCGGCCGTCCGGCGGAGGCCGGGACCTAGCGTCCGGGGGGAGCTTTTCGCGCGTCTCCGGGGTATTCCACGCGGAGACGACGATGACTATAAATACAGTCAAACCCACCGGGATCGCCCTCGTGGCCGGCCTCGCGCTCGCCGCGTGCGCCGGCGAAGAGATCCCGACCGAGACCGGGCGTTCCCTCGCCGCCGGCGCCCGGGGCGGTTTCCAGGCGTACGAAGCCGCGCTCCTGCCGCTCAACCGAGCGTACGGCTACGGCGTGGCGGCGGGCCGCGTCCGGATCGAGGTGGACGGGGACCGGGTCGCCATCGTGGTCGAGGCGCGTGGGCTCCAGCCCGGCGACCGGCACGCCGTCGACCTGCGCGGCTTCCCGGCCGGTGCCCGGGGTGCCTGCCCGAGCGCCGCCGCCGACCGCGACGGGGACGGTCTGGTCCGTGCCTCGGAGACGACTCCCGAAGCGGGCCCGGTCCTCCTCTCGCTCGATGGGGTCGCGGACGGTCGGACGGACGCCGGCTCTCCGCGCGCGGCGGGCCCGGACGGCGTGATCGTCTGGGAGCGGATCGGATCCCTGACGGAGATGGCCGCCGCCGTCGAGGCCGGCTACGGGCCGGCCGCCACGCTCCTGCCGCTCGACGGCCGCCAGGTCGTGATCCACGGGGCCAGCCGGGACGCCCGGCTCCCCGACGGGGTCAGCGCCGCGGTGGTGCCGGTCGCCTGCGGCGAGCTCCGCCGCGTCCGCTAGCGGCGGGCGAAACCCCTCCGCGCCTCCGTTCGTAGGGACCCCCGAACACGTCATCTCACCCAAGGAGTCTGTCATGCTGTACCGCATCTGGAACGCCCGCCGTCCCCGTAACCTGTTCGTTCGTCACGTCGGCTGAAGCGGAGGAGTCGTGGAAAACCCGTATCGCAGCGAGAATCCATTCGCGGTCGTGTTCGGACCGCTGGCGTGGCCCCGGACCTACGGCCGGCTGTTGTACCTGCTGCTCGGCCTCCCCCTGGGGGTCGCGTACTTCACCTTCTACGTGACCGGCCTGTCGCTGGGGATCGGGCTGGCGATCCTGCTCGTGGGCTTCGTGATCCTGGTGGCCGTGCTGCTCGCCTCGATCCCGCTCGGGCTGCTCGAGCGGTTCCTGACCGTCCACCTGCTGGGAGAGCCCCTGCCGCCGACGGGGTTCGCGGTGCCCGACTCGGACGACCCGTGGGGGTGGTTCAAGGCCACGCTCTCCAACCGCGTGGCCTGGACGGCGATGGTCTTCATGTTCCTCAAGTTCCCGCTCGGACTGTTGACCTGGATCGCGACCATCGTGGCGCTCTCGGTCGCCCTGGGCTTCACCGCCGCGCCGATCCTAGTGGCCTTCGGCGGAGACGTGCACCTCGGGTTCTGGTCCCCGGCCACGGCGACGGAAGCGCTCGTGCTGATCCCTGTGGGGCTGGCGATGATCGTGCTCTCGGCGCACCTGGTGAACGGCATGGGGTGGGCGTGGGGGAAGTTCGCCCGCGTGATGCTGGGGCAGGGCGCGATGGCGTCGCCTCACACCGACGGGTCGCCCGAGCCCGCGCCCTCTCCGGCCGGCGGATTCGCTCCGGACGCCCACCCGGCGATGTAGTCAGGCGCGCCGCCTCAGCCGGGCGGAGAGACTCCCGGTGGGGCGGAGCGTGATCGAGGGGAAGGGGGTCGGCGGACCCCCTTCCCACTCCAGCCGCCAGTCCCGCGCGATCGTCGCGAGGATCAGCCCCAGCTCCATCATGGCGAAGCCCCGTCCGATGCAGACCCGGGGCCCCGCGCCGAACGGCAGGTAGGCGCAGCGGGGGAGCTCCGCCTCCATCGCGGCGGTCCACCGCTCGGGCCGGAAATCGCCGGGATCGGGGAACCACCGCGGGTCCCGGTGGAGCAGCCACGGGAAGACGAACAGCGTGGTGCCGGCCGGCGCCCGCCAGCCGTCCAGCTCGCACGGGTCCAGCGCCTCGCGGCCGAACGAGTAGGCCGGCGGCCGGAGCCGCATTGATTCCTTCGCCACCCGCTCCGCCCAGGCCAGCCGCGGCAGGTCGCCGACTTCGGGCGGCCGATCCCCGAGAACCTCGCGCGCCTCCGCCGCCAGACGGGCGTCGGCGTCCGGATGCTCGGAGAGCAGCCACCACGTCCAGGTGAGAGCGAGCGCGGTCGTCTCGTGACCCGCCAGCAGGAGCGTGATGACCTCGTCCCGTATCTGCCGCTCGGGCATGGGACGGCCGCTCTCGTCGCGCGCCTCGAGGAGGGTGGTCAGCAGGTCGTCGCCGCCCGCCGCGCCCCGGCGGTGCTCGTCGATCATCCGATAGATCAGCGCGTCCATCCGCGCCACGGCGCGGAGGTAGCGCCGGTTGCCGGGAGTGGGCACGGCGTCGGGGATCCGGAACGGCCGCCGGAACCGGCGGGCGATCTCATCGATCCCGGTGTCGAACGCGTCGGCGATCTCCTGGACGTCGGCGGTCACCTCCGCGTCGAACAGCACCTTGGCGACGATCTCGAACGTGAGCGAAGTCATCTCGCCGCGGATGTCCCGCACCTCGCCGTCACGCCAGGTCGCCAGGCGGGCGGTCGTCTTATCGATCATGACCTCGCCGTAGCGCCGCACGCGCTCGTGGTGGAACGCGGGCTGGACCAGCCGCCGCTGGTGGAGCCAGGCGTCGCCCTCGTTCGTCAGCAGTCCCGCTCCGAAGATGGCGCCGACGTGGCGCCAGAAGAAGCGATGCTTGACGAAGTCTCGGTAGCCCTGGACCAGGACCCGCTCGACCAGGTCGGGACGGGAGACGAGCCACGCCTCCCAGCCGCCGAGGCGGAACCGGACCACGTCGCCGTGTTCGCGCGCCGCGCGCTCGACGAAGCCCAGCGTATCGCGACCGAACTCGGGCAGGTGGCCGACGAGCGGTCGTCCGGGCGGGCCGGGGGGTCGCGGTCGGGGTGGGCCGGCGGGCATCCCGCGGAAACTACGCCTCCGGCTCTTGACGGTGCGAGCCGTGCCTCACCGTTCCCCGGGAGATTGCGGGAGCGCCGCGGCGGCGCCATCATCGGTGTGCGAGCGGAGACTCCTCCGGCAAGGGAGCCCCATGGTCGACGAAGCCGCGATCCCGATCTCCGACGGCGTGAGCATTCCACGCTCCGAGTTGACCTACCGGGCCACGCGCTCCGGCGGGCCGGGCGGGCAGCACGTGAATACGTCCTCCACCCGGGTGGAGCTCAAGTGGGACGTGGCCGGCTCGCCGTCGCTCACGGCCGAGCAGCGCGAGCTCGTGCTGCGGAAGCTGGCGAACCGGATCGACGGCGAAGGCGTGCTGCGACTGGTGGAGAGCGGCACCCGGAGCCAGCATCGGAACCGCGAGGTGGTGACGGAGCGCCTGGGGCTCCTGGTGGCCGAGGCGCTCCGCGTGCCGAAGAAGCGCAAGCGGACGCGGCCCTCCCGCGCGGCCCGGGAGGAGCGGCTGAGCGAGAAGAAGCGGCGCGGCGAGACCAAGCGCCTGCGCGGGCCGGTGGAGCCGCCCGAGTAGGATCCCGGACGGTCCGGTCCGCCGCCCCCTACGTCCGCTCCGCCGCCGCCCGCGCCTCGGCGTGGAGGACCGCGATCCGCTCCCGCAGCGCGGCCACCACCTCCCGGGGATCGTCGGTGGGTCTCGGCGCGGGCAGCGGCTCGCCGTACCGGACGACCAGCGGCGCGCGCGAGCGCCAGCATCCCCGCGGCCAGTGCGCGCCCTTGGGCAGGACCGCCAGGAGCCCCGCGATCGCGCAGGGGACGATCGGGAGGTGCAGGTCGCGCGCCAGGATCGCGACCCCGGGCCGG